>DAIPXU010000153.1:0-2975 GCA_036783055.1 Burkholderiaceae bacterium
GTTTATGGCCTTTCTTGCTGGACTCTCCATCTCCACATGTGCCTTCATTGCGGAGGTGTTCCGGGCTGGAATCCTCTCGGTACCCACGGGCCAGTTCGAGGCGGCCCGTGCATTGAGTCTCTCTGCGGGCCAGCAACTCCGGTTTGTGATCCTCCCACAGGCGATGCGGGTCGCAATTCCGCCGATGACGAACCAGTACTTGAATCTCACCAAAAATAGCAGCCTTGCGGTCGCGATTGGCTACCCAGAGCTGGTGAGCGTGGCGGCCACCACTCTGAATCAGACCGGGCATGCGGTCGAAGCCTTGGCTATCCTGATGCTGGTCTACCTCACCATGTCTTTGCTCACCTCTCTGTTGATGCATCGATTCGAACGGGCCACGGCGCTCAGAGAACGTTGAGATGCCCATCTGGCTTGCTCCTTACTTCAAAGGTCGATTCAATGCGGTGACCAGCTTGGCGCTCTTGCTCTTACTGGGCGCCTTGCTCTGGGAGACATTGCCGTGGTTGGTGGGCAACGCTGTCTGGGCCAATGACCTAGATGCCTGTCGAGCAGCGAGGGGGGAGGGCGCCTGTTGGGGATTGGTTGGGGAGAAGTGGCGGCTGATTCTTTTTGGTCGCTACCCATTTGAAGAGCTCTGGAGACCCACTCTGGCCTGCCTGATGATGGTGTCTGCCTGTATTGTTCTGTCTCGTCGGGAATTGTGGTCCTTCCGCGTGATCGGTGGCGCGATTCTGGTGGTAGTCCTTGCCGTGTTGCTCATGCTGGGGGGCTTTGCAGGCCTCTCCGAAGTCCCCACTGAGCGCTTTGGGGGTTTGGCCCTGACGTTGTTACTTGCCATCGTGGGGAATCTTCTCTCACTTCCACTGGCCGTCCTTTTGGCACTGGGCCGCTGTTCAGATCTTCCATTCATTCGCACCGTGTGCTCTGGCTTTATTGAACTGGTCCGCGGCGTTCCTCTGGTGACGGTTCTATTTATGGCCAGTTTCATGTTCCCCTTGTTTTTGCCAAGTGGAATGAACCCCGACGTTCTGCTTCGAGTGGCTGTTGGCCTCACTCTGTTTAGTGCCGCTTATCAGGCCGAGGTTATCCGCGGTGGAATCAATAGCATCTCTCGGGGACAGATTGAAGCTGCGCAGTCCCTGGGCATGGGCTACTGGCAGACCCAGACCAAGGTGGTTCTGCCGCAGGCCTTTCGAGTAGTGGTTCCACCGCTGGTCAATAGTTTCATCGCTCTATTTAAGGACACTTCACTTGTCACGATCGTTTCGCTCTTTGAGCTCTTTGGCAGCCTAAAGCTCGCCTTGGCCGACCCACAGTGGCGGCCGTTTTATGTTGAGGGTTTCATAATTGTTGCACTGGTGTATTGGGTGTTCTGCAGTGCCATGAGTCGATACGCCACAGGCCTTGAAAAAGATTTTGCGCAGGCGCGTCGATAGATATTTCTCACTCAATGATCGAGACGCATAGGGGAATGCCATGTCAGTAATCGAGTTTGATCAGGTCTCGAAGTGGTTCGGTAGCTTTCAGGTGCTAAACAGCGTGAGCCTTCGAGTGGAGCCTGGAGAACGAATTGTCGTCTGTGGTCCTTCGGGAAGCGGCAAGTCCACCATGATTCGGTGCGTCAATGCACTGGAACCTTATCAAGAGGGGCGTCTTACGGTTTCGGGGGTCCACCTTACCGACGACCTTAAGGCCATTAACCAGGTCCGACAGCAAGTGGGCATGGTCTTTCAGAGTTTCAATCTCTTTCCTCACCTCAGTGTTTTGGAGAACCTTACGCTCGCCCCCGTCCATGTCTTAGGCCTCTCTCTGGGGGAGGCCAAGGAGCGAGCAATGCAACAGCTCACACGGGTTCGGATCGCTGAACAGGCTGATAAATATCCCGGTCAACTCTCTGGCGGGCAGCAACAGCGAGTTGCAATTGCCAGGACGCTCTGCATGGCACCGAAGGTGCTCTTGTTCGACGAGCCAACGAGTGCCCTTGACCCCGAGATGGTCAAGGAGGTACTCGATGTCATGGTGGAGCTGGCCCGGCAGGGCACCACCATGATTTGCGTCACTCACGAGATGGGCTTTGCAAGGGAAGTAGCGGATCGGGTTGTCTTCATGGATGCGGGAAGCATTGTGGAGGAGGCTCCTCCGGAAACGTTCTTCGGAGCGCCAAAGCACCCGCGGGCCGTTGATTTCCTGAGCAAAATCCTCTCTCACTGAGCGGCCCAAGCGGCGACGATGGATACAATGCTCCTTTAGTTAAGGAGCCTTTATGTCGCATCGAATCGCAGCCATTCCAGGCGATGGGATTGGCAAAGAGGTGGTACCCGAAGGCCTGCGAGTGGTGGAGGCCGCAGCGCGGCGCTTCAACATCGACCTAAAAATTGACCACTTTGATTTCGCTAGCTGCGATTACTTCGCCCAGCACGGCCAGATGATGCCGGACGATTGGAAAGATCGAATCGGTAGCCATGAAGCGATCTTCTATGGGGCGGCTGGTTGGCCCGCTACCGTTCCGGATCACATCTCTCTCTGGGGTTCGCTGATTAAGTTCCGGCGGGAGTTCGATCAATACGTGAACCTGCGGCCCGTGCGACTCATGCCGGGGGTCCGCTCACCACTGGCCGATCGCGCACCCGGAGACATTGATTTCTATGTCGTTCGAGAGAACACCGAAGGCGAGTATTCCGCGATTGGCGGGACCATGTTCGCGGGAACGGACCGCGAGGTGGTGGTTCAGGAGACCGTCATGAGCCGCTTCGGTGTTGACCGCGTGCTTCAATTTGCCTTTGAGTTGGCTCAGCGCAGGCCCAAGAAGCATCTGACTGCGGCCACCAAATCCAACGGCATTCAAATCACGATGCCTTACTGGGACACGCGAGTGGAGGCCAAGGCCTCTCGGTATCAGACTGTTCGTTGGGACAAGATTCACATCGACATTCTCTCGGCCCATTTTGTCTTGCATCCCGATTGGTTCGATG
>DAIPXU010000154.1:0-2959 GCA_036783055.1 Burkholderiaceae bacterium
GATTGCCATTGAGCAGTGCCGCGCTAAGGGCCGCGGGCGACTCGGGCATCGCGACCCCGTTGCCTTTGGCGCGAAGCGACGCGAGTGTGGCATAGACCGATTCAAAGACCGAGAGGTGGGCGGCGGTGCCAACACTGCCCCCATTGGGCGGGAAGTTAAAGACCACCAGGCCCACGCGACGCTCCTCGTGTGGGGTGCGACGCAGTGAGACGAGTTTGGCCACACGTGCGGCGAGCATCTCGGCGCGATCGGGGCAGGAGACCATGTCGTGGGGCGAGCGAAGATTCTCAACGCGGCAGCCACGCGCACAGCCCTGGCAGGTCTGGCCTTCCGCGCCCGGACGACCACCAAAGACCATGGGGCCGGTGGCACCATCGAGTTCGGGGATGGCCACCATGATGGTCGATTCAACGGGCATGAGGCCACGGCCAGAGGCGCCCCAGTCGGCCAGCGACTGAAACTCCAGGGGATGGGCTGCAAGATAGGGAACATCGAGCTTGGCGAGCATCTCTTCGGCCGCCTGGGCATCGTTGTAGGCCGGCCCACCCACGAGCGAGAAGCCAGTGAGGGCCACCACGGCATCGACCGTGACTTGGTCTTGATTCATGAAGAAGGCCTCGATGGCGGGCCGGGCATCGAGGCCCATGGCAAAGGCAGGCACCACCGTGAGGCCCTTGGCCTCTAAGGCATCGATCACGCCATCGTAATGGGCTGTGTTTCCAGCCAGCAGATACGAGCGAAGCAGAAGCAGGCCCACGCGAGGCTTGTTCGAACGCAGGCCTGGCAGGCCTGTGGACTGCGCGGCAATGCGGCCCGACATGCGCGGGTGATAGACACCGGTGTCGGGATACTCAAGGGGCTCGTTGACCACGAGTCGACCACGCCAGTCGGTGCGCTCGCCGGCTGCGTATCGATTGATGAGCAACCCTGCAAGGCTCTCCATGTTTTCATCGGAGCCACCAATCCAGTACTGCAGGCTCAAGAAATAGGCGCGAACATCTTGGGCGGTGCCGGGAATAAAACGCAGAATCTTGGGCAGTCGACGCAGCATGCGCAGCTGCGCCGCGCCTCCGCCGGCCTTCACGCTTCGGCCCGAGGCGCCCTCTTCTGTGGATTCCTTCTGTCCACCGCGAAGCCGCTTGAGCAGTGCCAATGGCCCGGTTGCAGGCTTGGACATATCGAAGCGCCCCATGTGGGTGAGCTTGACCACTTCAGGGGCCGACATGATGCAGACCAGTGCATCGAGTTTTTCACGCCGCTTTTTGAGTAGATCGATGACCGGCATGAAGTGGTCTTCGAGAAACAGCATAGAGACCAAGACCACATGGGCCGACTCAATGGCCTCGCGACAGCGGCGCAAAGCCTCGGCATCGGCACTGTACTCAGAGGCGGCATGCATCTCCACGCGAAGACCGGGATGCCGCTTGGCCAGTCGGGCGGCGGCAGCGGCCGTGGCCGAGGAGAGGTGGGTGTCCATGGTGACCACCACCAGCCGCATGGGGACCCCCGCGGGTGCGTTCTGCGATGCGCTAGCGCGCATAGTGGGCCTTGGCCTCATAGAGAGTTTCTTTGGTGATCAGCGCAATGCCGCGATCGGTCGCAAAGCGCTCGGTATTGGCCCGCGCCTTCTTGCGAACAAAGAAGGGAATCTTTCCAAGCTCGGTCTCGGCCTCTTTGGCCCACTGTGGTCCGCCTGCCATGGCCTGCGATGCCGAGGCCCCGGTGGCGCCCTGCGCCGTTGTTGGCGCAGCGTCGGCCATTGCCTTGGACTTCTCGGCCACCGACTCGGCGCAGTCGCCGAGCGGGGCATGGCCACCCAGGTGGGATGCACCGGCCGATTCGTTGAACTCGAAGTCGTCTCGGAACATGCCGATGAGGTGCTCTTCGAGTCCCATCATGAGCGGGTGGACCCAGGTGTCAAAGAGCACATTGGCGCCTTCAAAACCCATCTGCGGTGAGTAGCGGGCCGGGAAATCTTGGACATGCACCGGTGCGGAGATGACCGCACAGGGAATGCCCAGGCGCTTGGCAATGTGGCGCTCCATTTGCGTTCCCAAGACCAGATCGGGTGCGGCCTTGGCAATGGCGGCCTCGACCTCGAGGTAGTCATCGCTAATGAGAGGCTCGATCTCGAGGCTCTTGGCCAGGTCGCGAATATCGCGTGCGAACTCACGGCTGTAACTGCCCAGGCCCACTACCTCGAAGCCCATCTCGGTGGCTGCGACGCGCGCGGCCGCCAGGGCGTGGGTGGCATCACCAAAAATAAACACGCGCTTGCCGGTGAGGTAGGTGGAGTCGACCGATGCCGAGTACCAAGAGGCCCTTGCACCGAAGGAGGCCCGCGCCAGCGTCACGGCCGTGTTGGCATCGAGCTCGGCGAGTTCAGCGACCTCGCGAACAAAGTCTTCGGTGGCCTTCATGCCAATGGGGATGGCCGTGGTGTGGGGCTGACCAAACATGCGCTTGAGATACGAGGCCACGCCATTGGCCGTCTCGGGATAGAGCACCACATTGAAGTCGGCCTCGGGCAGGCGCGCGAGATCGCGTGGACGGGCCTCCCAGGGCGCCACCACCGAGACTTCGACACCAATGGCCGCCAAGAGACGGCGAATCTCGGTGAGGTCGTCGCGATGGCGAAAGCCCAGGGCCGTGGGGCCAAGAATATTGCAGCGGGGTGCGCGCAGTGGCACCTTGCCCTCGGAGAACAAGGAGGTGTTGTGGGTCTGACTGCCGTCGGCCTCGTTCTTTGTGGCGAGCTGACGAACGATTTGATAGAAGGTTTCGGAGGCGCCCCAGTTCTCTTTGCGCTGATAGGCGGGCAGCTCGAGTGGCACCACTGGGATGTCGAGTCCGAGTGCCTCGGCCAGGCCACCGGGGTCGTCCTGAATGAGTTCGGCCGTGCATGAGGCGCCCCCCAAGAGGGCCTCGGGCTTGTGGCGTTCAACGGCCTCGCGGGCCG
>DAIPXU010000155.1:0-2959 GCA_036783055.1 Burkholderiaceae bacterium
CACCCAGACATCCTCTGCAACACCACGGGCCCTTGCAGCCGCAGCCACCGAACCCCCAATCAGGCCGGCCCCAACAACAACCAGCCGGGCAAGTTTCACTTCTCTCCCCGCGCGAGTGACTGCATGGCATCGAGGAAAACTGCATTCTCTTCACGCAGACCGACCGAGACCCGCAGATGCTTGGGCAATCCGTAATTCGCCACGGGCCGGGTGATCACACCCTTTGCAAGAAGCGCCTCAAAGCATCGAACCCCAAGAGGCTTGCCTGCATCTCCAGTCACGGCATCGAGGGCCGCCACGAAGCTTGCCGAGGTGGAGAGATCGACCAATACAAAGTTGCCTCTGGAAGGCAACACATGCAGGCCCAGGTCTCGAAGTCCACGCGAGAGCTGAACCAGGCCCTCGCGATTGAGCGCAGCCGATTCGGCCAAAAATTCTTCATCGAACAAGGCTGCCGAGGCCGCGGCTTGTGCCAGCGAATTCACATTAAAGGGCTGCCTGACGCGATTGAGAAGATCGGTCACGGCGGGCTGCGCCACCCCATAACCCACCCGCAGGCCGGCGAGCCCATAGGCCTTCGAGAAGGATCGAGAGACCAAGAGATTGGGATGGTGACGGACCCAATCAAAAGCGTCGTAATGCTCCGAAGGCTCTAAATATTCTGTGTAGGCCTCATCGAGCACCACCAAAACATCCTCTGGAATTCCATCAATAAATGCCTTGAGCGACTTGGCCTCAATGAAACTCCCAGTAGGGTTGTTCGGATTGGCCACCCAGACCACTGCGGTCTTTGAAGTGACTGCCGCCCGCATGGCATCGAGGTCGTGGCCAAGATCGCTGGCTTTGGCTGGCACCACCACCGATGTCCCGCCATTGGCCTGAGTGGCCAATGCATAGACGGCAAAAGAGTGCGCCGCATAGAGTGACTCACGGCCCGGCCTCAGAAAGGCATGGGCCACAAGCTCCAGAATGTCGTTGCTGCCATTGCCCAGGGTGATCCAGTCCATGGGCAGATCGAAGCGACGCGAGATCGCAAGTTTCAAATCATGGCCATTGCCATCGGGGTAGCGGCCCAGATCGGCACTGGCATCCAACATCGCCTGGCGTGCCTTCGGGCTCATGCCCAGCGGATTCTCATTCGAGGCGAGCTTCACAATCGAGTCTTCGGTAAAGCCGTAGAGCCTTGCAATCTCTGCAATGGGCCGCCCGCCCTGATAAGGCGCAATCGCGCGAATGTAGTCGGGGGCCTGGTTCTCGATGCTCATAGTTAATCGGTGAGCTTGTCAAAAAGTGGATAGGAGCCGAGCAACTTAAAGAGCCCCGCCCGCTCTCGAATCTCATCCAAGGCCGCGGCCACTTTGGTATCCGACCGGTGCCCCACAAGGTCGACATAGAAGAAGTACTCCCACTTGCCTGCCCCAAGTTGACGCGCAGGCCGCGATTCAAATCGTTTCATCGACACACCGTGACGTGCCAAGGGCTCAATCAACGAGAGCATCGCCCCGGCCCGATCCGGCACAGAGAGAATCAGTGAGGTCTGGTCGGTGCCGCAACCATCGGGCAGGAAATCTCCCAGCGCGGCAAATCGTGTGCGATTGCTTGGATCGTCTTCAATTCGCTCGGCCAAGGTCTTGAGTTGATAGTGATCGGCCGCCACCTCGCCTGCAATGGCCGCCATGCTGGGGTCTTTGGCCGCCATCTGTGCGGCCTGGCCATTGCTCGATACAGGCACCCTGGGGACACCCGGCCAGTGGGCATCGAGCCACTGTTGGCACTGGGCCAGCGCCTGGGCATGGGCCACAATCTGCCGAACCTCGCTGGCTTCTCCGGTTTTGTGAAGCAAGAAATGGTGAATGGGAATGGAAATCTCGGCACTGATCTTCAGGGGTGTCTGCAACAAGAGGTCGAGCGTTCGGCCCACGGTGCCCTCGGTGGAATTCTCCACGGGCAAAACTGCCACATCCACGCTTCCCTTCTCGGCCATGGCCAGGGCCTCATCGAGCGTTGCGCATGGCTGCATCTCCACTCGATGCCCAAATAGCGTGCGAACCGCCTGCTCACTGAACGTGCCGGCCGGCCCCAAATAAGAGACGCGCATTTCGCGCTCCAATGCCCGACATCCCGAGATGATCTCGAGCCAAATGGCTGCAATCGACTGATCGGGCAGCGGCCCCTTCAGGGCCCGGTTTGCCTCACACATTCGCTCGATAATCGCCACTTCCCGCTCGGGCCGAAACACAGCAGCACCCACCTTGTGCTTGTTCTGCCCCACTTCCTGAACGATCCCCGCCCGCTCCGCAAGCAGCCGAATCAACTGGTCATCCAAGGCATCGATGCGGTCTCGATATCCCTTGAGCTGCTCCGGCGTCATGCTCGCTCCCTCTCAAAGTCACGCAGGTATTCAACCAATGCCACCACTCCCTCATGCGGCATCGCGTTGTAGATGCTTGCACGAAGCCCCCCCACCGCCTTATGGCCTTTCATGTTGAGCAGGCCACGGGCACGGGCCCCCTCCAAGAAGGGCTCATAGAGTCGATCATCGGGCAAGAAAAATGGAATGTTCATCCACGAGCGGGCCGACTTGGCCACCCGCGTCTCATAGAAAGCAGAGGCATCGAATGCGCCATAGACAAGCGCCGCCTTGCGCGAATTCTGCTCGCCCATGGCCTTCACGCCCCCCTGCGCAATCAGCCACTCAAACACCAGCCCTGCCATGTAAATGGCATAGGTGGTCGGCGTATTGAGCATCGAGTCATTCGCCCAGACCTTTCGGTAATCAAAAACCGAGGGGCAGCAGTCCATGGCCTTGGGTGCCCTCTGCTCAATCATCGAGCGGCGAACAATGACAAAGGTCAGGCCCGAGGGGCCGATGTTCTTCTGCGCCCCGCCATAAGCCAAATCAATGCTGGAAAAATCCATCGGCCGCGAGAGAATGTGCGAGGACATATCCACCACCAAG
>DAIPXU010000156.1:0-2954 GCA_036783055.1 Burkholderiaceae bacterium
CGCCGGCTGTGGCTTGACTGCCAAAACGAGCCAGTCGATGGACTCAGCGCTTGCGGAGACGTGATCGGCAAGGGTGTCGAGGCCCTCGAAGACTTGAAGTTGATCTTGGGCCTCGCTTGTCACCAAGGCGTGGAGCCGCTCGCGTGCCTCTGGGTTGGGCTCGGCCACGTAGATTGTTGGCCCATGTGGCTGGCTGGCACTTGTTTGGGGGCTGCCGGTTTTTGCCTGAAGCAGGCCCTTGATCATGGCGCCTGCCATGTTGCCGCCGCCGAGAAATGCGATTCGCAGGCCTGCAAGTGAATGGTTGGATTGGTCTTGGGGCATGGTCATGGTGCAGGTGGGCGAAGGAAACCCAGCCACTTCACTCGAAAGAGGCTGAGCAGCGCAAGGTAGCTGGCCGAGGCCAGAAGCATGACCGCTGCAAGAGCGGCCAGTCGCTCCATTGGGGCGGTTTGCCCGGAGCCCCAATCGTACTGGCCCACCATCCAGTGGGTGAGGGCTGCCATGGCAAGGCCTGCGATCAAGACCTTCGGCCAGAACCAGGTCCATCCGGGAAGGGGGTTGTAGTGGCCGCGGCGGCGCAACTGCCAATAGAGCAAGAGCGCGTTGGCGCAGGCGGCCAAACTGGTGGAGAGGGCGAGGCCGGCATGCTGAAAGAGCGGGACGGTTGCGAGGTTGAGCAGTTGGGTGAGCACCAGGGTAAAGAGGGCCGCTTTGACCGGTGTCTTGATGTTTTGCTGGGCGTAGAAGCCGGGCGCAAGAACTTTGACCGCGATCAGCCCAAGCAGCCCGACTGAGTAGGCCGACATGGCCATTGCCGTCATCTCAAGGTCTTGGGCATCGAAGGCGCCGTAGTGAAAGAGGCCGGCCGTGAGTGGCACAGACATGAATGCCAGGGCGACGGCGGCGGGAATACTCAGAAGGACAACAAGACGAAGGCCCCAGTCAATGAGTTCCGAGGTCCGCTGTGGGTTGCCCTCGTTGTGGGACTGGGTGAGGCTGGGCAGGAGCACCGTACCCAGGGCCACGCCGAGCAGGGCGGTGGGGAACTCCATGAGCCGGTCGGCATAAGTGAGCCAAGACACACTTCCTTCCTCGAGTCGGGAGGCAATGTGGGTATTGATGACCAGGCTCACTTGGGCGACCGACACGGCCAGACTGGCCGGTAGCATAAGAGTGAGCATCCGCTTCACATGCGGGTCTTGTGTTGCCGATCGAAGGCCTGTCCAGGGGCGCAGCCAGCTCGATGACCACCCCTTTAGGAGACCCAGGCGGCGCAGCCCCCAGAACTGCAGCAGTAGTTGGGCCAGGCCACCGACGAGCACGGCAACAACCAGGGCCCAGATGGGCTCCTGCAGCCGCGGGGCCAGAAGAAGGGCAGCGCCAATGAACGAGAGATTGAGAAGGACTGGGGTGAAGGCGGGCAGCCTGAACTCAGAGAAGGTATTGAGCACCCCAGCCGCCAAGGCGACCATTGAAATGAGAAGGATGTAGGGGAACATCCATCGGGTCATCTCTGTGGCGAGGTCGAATCGGGCGGTGTCACCTGAGAAACCGCCTGTCATCAGCCAGACCAGCAGGGGAGCGGCCAGGACGGCAAGCACCACGAGCACCGCAAGCACAAGAAAAAGCAGGAGGGCGGCACGGCCGGCCAGGGCTTTGGCCGCCTCTTCGCCCTGTTGGGCCTTGACTTGCCCAAGCACAGGAACAAAGGCCTGGGTGAAGGCGCCCTCCGCAAAGAGGCGGCGCAGGAGGTTGGGAAGACGGAAAGCAACAAAGAAAGCGTCGGTCTGGGCACCCGCCCCGAAGAGGCTTGCGGTGAGGACTTCTCGGATCAGGCCGGTGACCCGGGAGAGCAGGGTGAGCCCGCTGACAGTAGCGACGGTCTTGAGTAGATTCATCGGAACGGATATAGTGACAGGCTTTCCGTTTTAAGTTTCAGGACAACCCATGGCCAACTCCGCCTCCGCTCGCAAGAGTGCTCGACAAGCCGCGACCCGACGTCTGATGAACGCCGGTCTTCGCTCCTCCTACCGCACGGCGGTTAAATCCGTTCGCAAGGCCGTTGCTGCGGGCGATTCAAAAGCCGCTGTGGCCGCATTCTCGGCCGCCACCAGCGTGATCGACCGAATTGCAGACAAGAAAATCGTTCACAAAAACTAGGCCGCTCGTCATAAGAGCCGCTTGGCTGCCGCCGTCAAGGCGCTGGCCGCTTAAGAGGGTCCTTCTAAGGGCCGCCCCAGAGTCACCCGGGGTGTTCGGGGCAGGGCGCACTTATTTTTGCTCTAGTTTTTTGTTTTGGGCGGCTTGCCCTAGGACCGCGATCCAAAGATAGCAGTACCAATCCTCAGCCAGGTTTGAACACCTGGCGGGGTGGCTCGAAGGGCCGCCCTCCAGTCATCGCTCATCCCCATCGAGAGACAAGGCGTTTGAAACGCGTGTCGAGCCGAAAGGGCCTCGAGCGCCTGAGCGAGTTGCACAAAGACTTGGGTCTGTCTCTGCAACTGCTCGGCTGGGCTCAACTGCGCTGATGTCTCCCCGATGGCCTCGGGTATGGCCATGAGCCCGCAGAGTTCAATGCGTCCCTCGCGCCTTGAGAGGTCTTGGACCTGTGCACAGAGATCGGGCAGGGCTTCGAGCGAGACACCCGGCTTGCTTGCCTCGCCCCTGATATTGACCTGAATGCAGGTGCGCAAGGGGGGCAACGCCGGGGGCCGTTGGTCGCTTAAGCGCAGGGCAATCTTGAAGCGGTCCAGGCTGTGGACCCAGTCGAAGTGCTCTGCCACGTCACGGGTCTTGTTGCTCTGAAGGGGACCAATGAAGTGCCAGCAGGCGTCGATGCCCATGGCCTGCGCCTGCTGAATCTTCTCGACGCCCTCCTGCACGTAGTTCTCGCCGAAATCTCGCTGGCCCGCCTTCCAAGCCAGTGCGACTGCCTCAATCGATTTGGTCTT
>DAIPXU010000157.1:0-2949 GCA_036783055.1 Burkholderiaceae bacterium
AAGCCCCTCTACTCCACAACTGCGGGCGTCCGTGTCATGTACTTCTGCACGTAGGCGGGGTCGTGCGAGCCGATTCGGGTCATGGAGACTTCGAGTGACCTGCTCGAGGCCCAGTGGGTGGTCGAGGAGATCAAGGGCCTTATTGCCGATGGCCAACTCAGAAGTGACATGGCCATCCTCTATCGCAGCAATGCGCAGTCGCGTGTCATTGAGCAGACCCTCTTTCATGCGGGCATTCCGTATCGGGTCTTTGGTGGGCTGCGGTTTTTTGAGCGCGCCGAGGTCAAGCACGCCCTGGCCTATCTGCGCTTGATGGAGAACCCCCATGAGGACACCGCGTTCTCGCGGGTGGTGAACTTCCCCGCGCGTGGCATTGGGGCCCGAAGCATTGAGCAACTCGCGGACCTCGCCAAGCAGCAGGGCTCGAGTCTCTACTCTGCCTCGGGACTTCTCGATGGCAAGGCCGGCACCGCTGTGCGTGGCTTTGTGCAGATGATTGAGTCCATGCGTTTTGAGACCCAGGGATTGAGCCTTCGAGAGACGGTGCAGGTGATGCTCGAGCGCTCCGGTCTGGTGGCCCACTACCAGGCAGAGCGCGAGGGTCAGGAGCGTGTCGAGAACTTGGAGGAGTTGGTCAACGCCGCGGCGGCCTTTGATTACGACGCCGTGGTGGCCGATCCCGATGCGCCCGCCGAGCAGGTGGTGATGTCGGCACTCTCGGCCTTCCTCAGTCACGCCTCACTCGAGGCCGGAGACAACCAGGCCGCCGAGGGACAGGATGCGGTCCAACTCATGACCATTCACTCGGCCAAGGGCTTGGAGTTTCATGCCGTGTTTCTGACGGGCCTCGAGGAGGGCCTCTTCCCGCACGAGAACAGCATGACCGAACTCAATGGCCTGGAGGAGGAGAGGCGCCTCATGTACGTTGCGATGACGCGTGCTCGGCGACGACTCTACCTCTCGATGTCACAGACCCGAATGCTTCATGGGCAGACCCGCTACAACATGCGAAGCCGGTTCATGGAGGAACTCCCCGAGGGCAATCTCAAATGGCTGGCACCTCGGGTGGCCGCGCGCTCGATGTCTTCCATGTCGGCAGTCGGTGGCCTCGACGATTCGGAATCGAATTGGCGACGTCCTGCTGGGGCATGGACCCGGCAGGGGATGGGCCAGAGCAATTCGGGAGGAGGCGGTGGGCAACCTTCCTCACTGGCCTGGTCGGGCAGCGCTGGGCACGAGAGTGGTTACAAGGTGGGAGAGGCGGTTCGACACAGCCGCTTTGGTGACGGGGTGATTACTGCCTTGGAGGGCAGTGGAAACGATGCCCGCGCGCAGATTCGATTCAAGCGCGATGGCAGCAAGTGGCTGGCCTTATCGGTCGCGAAGCTCGAGCGTGTCTAAATCGTCTGAGTCGTCGGAATGGTCTGACCCGTTTGACCGCTCTGGCGGTGCACCGAAGACATCTCGGGTGCTTGCGTAGAAGGAGCCATGGGCAATGGCCATGAGCAGCATGCTCACAGGCAAGAGGGCGAGCAATACATTGGGCCCGCCGATGCCGAGTAGATCGAAGGCCAGCGAAGAAACAATACTCACCAAGACAATGAGGACCAGCCAGGCCAGGCTGTAGCGCAAGAAGGCCGCCTTGTTGCGCCAGACGGCGAAGAAGGAATAGAAGAGGGCCTTGCCTGGGGTGAACTGCTTCCAGATGACGAGCTGCGGGGCGAACCAGAGGGCCATCATGATTGGCAGATAGGCGAGCATCCCAATAATGAGTCCCAGGGGGATGCCCGAGCGCATGGCCTCGACATCGGCCTCGTTGGGCTTGCCTTGTACCAGCCTTGTGATTTGTTCTCCGTCGATGGCCCAGGCCAGAAGCAGCACCACCGTGATACCCGCAATGTAGGAGAGGCCGAGAATCACCATGGCACGGCCATGGCCCGTTTTAAACCCGGAGAGCAGCAGCGCAGGCGTGGCAGGCTCTGTCGGCTTTGCTTCTTCGATGGCTTGGGCCAGGCGAATGAATCCGAAGCCCAGGCCCGGGGTGAGCAGAAGGGGAAGAAAGAGCCCAATGATGGGAAGAATGCCAATCATCACCACGCCGGCCCAGTAGGTCATGAGCGTGAGAATCCAGACCAGTGGCTGACGATGAAAGAGGCGAATGCCATCGACCAGCCATTTCTGTCCAGTGGCATGGGGCAATAGTTGGGGTTGGTCGAGAAGTCTCATTGCCGAAGGCTAACTTGGAATGCCAATGGATCGCCTCTGGATGAGCATGGCCTCGAAATGGCGTGGGTCTTTGGGTGTCAGTAGGCTGGCTGCGCGGGGCCGATGCCAGTCGTCGAGGCGAGAGATCCAAAATCGCAGGGCCGCCCCACGAAGAAGCATGGGCATGGCCTCTTGCTCGATGGGTGTTAGGGGCCGGATGGATTCGTAGCCCATTCGTATGGCGTGGAGCCGTTCTGGGTCGATTGATTTGTCTGCGTTGTCTTCAATGCACCAGTCGTTGATGGTGATGGCGAGGTCATAGGCCCAGGCCCCAGTGCAGCCAAAGTAGAAATCAATGAATCCACCAATGGTCACAGGCGAGTCGATGGAGTCAAAGAGGACATTGTCGCGAAAGAGGTCGGCGTGAATGGGCCCGCTCGGAAGATGGGCTATGGGTCCCTGGGCGGCGAATTCAATTTGTTCTTGGAGTTCCGACTCAAGCAAGAGCCGCTGCGATTCATTGAGGTGCGGCACAATATGTGGCGCTGTGGCAGACCACCATTTGAGGCCCCTAGGGTTCTCAAGCGCGATGGCGAAGTCGCTGCCGGCGAGGTGCATTCTGGCCAGGCCTTGGCCAACCGCTTCACAATGCGCAGCGTTGGGTGTGCTGAGCTCGCGGCCTTTGAGGCGCCGAACAAAGGCCTGTGGTTTGCCCTGATAGTGAGTGAAGAGGGCGTTCGCTCG
>DAIPXU010000158.1:0-2947 GCA_036783055.1 Burkholderiaceae bacterium
CACATCGGCTGGCGAGAAGAGGGTCCACTCCCCGTATTCCATCACCCGCTTCATAAACAAATCGGGAATCCAGTTCGCAGTGTTCATGTCATGGGTTCTGCGACGGTCATCGCCCGTGTTCTTGCGCAACTCCAAGAACTCTTCGATATCGAGGTGCCAGGTCTCGAGATAGGTGCAAACCGCACCCTTGCGCTTGCCACCTTGATTGACCGCCACGGCCGTATCGTTGACGACCTTTAAGAAGGGGACCACCCCCTGGCTCTTACCGTTGGTGCCTTTAATGTGGCTGCCAAGGGCGCGCACTGGTGTCCAGTCGTTCCCAAGGCCTCCCGCGTACTTGGCCAAGAGAGCGTTCTCTTTGATGGCTTCATAGATACCGTCGAGATGGTCAGGAACGGTCGTGAGATAGCAAGAGGAGAGTTGAGAGTGGGTCGTGCCACTATTAAAAAGCGTCGGAGTCGAGCTCATGAAGTCGAAGCTCGATAAGAGGTTGTAAAACTCGATGGCCCGGACCTCACGGTCGAGCTCACCGATGGCCAACCCCATTGCCACTCGCATGAAAAATGCCTGAGGCAGTTCAATGCGCCGGCCTTCATTGGTAAACAGGTCGTCGCGATCGATTAAGAAATAACGGTCGTAGAGCGTCTGCAAGCCGAGATAATCGAACTGCAAGTCCCTCTCTGGCTTGAGCGCCGCCGCCAGTTGAACCAAGTCAAAGCGGCCAAGATCCTCGTTTAAAAGACCAATCTCGATGCCCTTCTTAATGAATCGGGGGAAGTAGTCCCTCGTGCGCGTATCCACCTCAGTCGGCGCAACCTCGGACTCGAGCACCTCCTTGCGAATGGTGTGCAGAAGCAGTCGGGCACTGACTTTGGCATAGGCGGGGTCCTTTTCGATGAGAGCGCGGGCAGCAAGAATGGCGGACTTCTCGACCTCCTCGATTGGGACGCCATCGTAGAGATTCTTTAGGGTGTCTTGAAAGACGTCTTCAACACGCGCATGCGGATCCAACCCAAGGCAGGCCGCCTCGAGCATCTGGCGCAACCACCCCAAATCAAGGGGTTGTGGGCGGCCATCGACGGTCATGTGCAATGCCTGTGCAGGCGCCTGCACTTGGTTGCTGGCCGCAGCAGCTCGCTCCTGCGCGCGCCGCTCGCGGTACAAAACATAAGCGCGAGCCACCTCATGTTCGCCGGAGCGCATCAGGGCGAGTTCAACCTGGTCTTGAATATCCTCGATGTGGATGGTTCCACCCGCGGGGAGTCTGCGAACCAAGGCCTGGGCCACCTGTTGGGTGAGCGACTCAGTGAGCTCACGAACACGTGCACTCGCAGCGCCCTGACCACCCTGGACCGCTAAAAATGCCTTGGTCATTGCGACATTGATCTTCGGGGCCTCGAAAAGCACCACTGCGCCGTTGCGACGAATGACCTTGATGTCGGCAATGGTGGCAGCGGTCGACATTGCGCTGGGAGGTTCGGCGGCCACTATGGACGGGCTTGGATCAACGGCCCGTTGAAGTCCCGAGGTCTGTTCAATTCCCCGATGCATATCCTTCCCTCCAATCTATTTATTGTGGTGGTCATCTTTGGTTGGGAGAGGCTGGCCGTAACGCGACAATCGGCCGCAAAACTATCTGTAGTAGCAAACCACCCTCTGTCCTACTAATTCTAGTAGTCTAGGGCCTTCGGGGGCAAGGCCCGCGAACAGGGAAATCCCTGGTTTGAGAGACAAAACACCAGCAAACCGCCAGGAGACAAGAAACTTTTTTTTGGGCTCAACGCCTTTGCGGTTTTTCAACACAAATGCATCCAGGATGCCCACCGCTAGGGCATCCTGTCCCGGGTCAAGATCAACGCTCGAGGCCATTACCCTTTGCTCGCAGTCGTGAAATAAAACCGGTCCAGTCGAAATAGGGTCCGGGATCGGTCTTGCGTCCCGGAGCGATGTCGGAGTGGCCAGCCACCCATCGCATACTGGGAAGTGCCCTACAGAGGGCCTTGGCCAGATCCACGAGTCGGTCGATCTGAGGAGACTCATAGGGCTCGGAATCACATCCCTCGAGCTCAACGCCAATCGAAAAATCATTGCAATTGTCTCGGCCACGGAAGTTAGACCGCCCGGCATGCCATGCACGAGACTGAATGGCCACGTACTGCGTCAGACGCCCGCTCCGATCAATCACGAAATGGGCCGAGACCTCCATGCCACTCACGGCCCTGAGCTCCGGATGCGCCGAGTCAAGGGGTCGACCCAAAAAAAGATCGTCCACATGGGGGCCGCCGTAATCGCCCTCCGGCAGACTAATGCCATGCACCACGAGCAGCTCGGGCAGGCAGCCATCGGGGCGTTCGTTGAAGAACGGTGACTCCAGTCGCCGATCGCCCTGCGTCAGAACAATCCAGCCCTTCTCATCAAACGCAAGCGATGCGCGCTCCGAGGCTCGGTCTGGGAGAGACGATGCCACAGCGCTTGCCTCCCCCGTCAATGGTCCAGAGGCAGATGCTCAGCCTTGCAATAGGCACGGCCGGCCTTCCAAAGGGCATCTGCCTTGGGAAGATTCAATCCGCAGGCTTCACATGCCACCAACGGGGCGGTGGCAGACGCGGACCCGCCTTCGGGCTGACCGGCGCCGGGCCCTGACCCATTGCGGCCATCCGACCCACGCTCAGAACCTCTCTGGGCGGCATTCGATTTCCAGATCGTCCAGCGAAGAACAAGAAGCGCCAGTCCGACCAGAACAAGGATCAGAAGAATTCGGCCTAACAAGGCTTATCGTCCCAGAACAATCTCAAGGACAAATCGCGACCCCACGTAGGCCAACAGCAGCAACCCAACCCCGACCAGGGCAAACCGCGCGTCCAGGCGTCCCCGCCATCCCCACCGCATTCGTCCGAGAAGAAAAACGACCCCCATCGCCCAGGTGAGGAGTGTAAACACGGTTTTA
>DAIPXU010000159.1:0-2939 GCA_036783055.1 Burkholderiaceae bacterium
CCATTGAGGTGCGCACCCCGTATTTCATCCGCAAGTTGGCGCCGGTGAGCAAGGTCGAGAGCCTCATGGACTACGAGCTTGGACTGGAATCCCACCGCGCAACAGGCCTCGATGAGCGCATCCTCGAGGTGGGTGTCCCTGTCAAGAGCCTCTGCCCCTGCTCAAAAGAGATTTCAGATTACGGCGCCCACAATCAGCGCTCTATGGTGCGGGTGCGGGCCCATCTCGCCCCCGGAGCAAAAGTATCTCCCACCGAACTGATCCGCACGGTGGAGTCGCAGGCCTCCTGTGAACTCTGGGGCCTGCGCAAGCGCCCCGACGAAAAGTACGTGACCGAGCGCGCCTACGAGAATGCCAAGTTTGTTGAAGACCTGGTCCGCGATGTGGCCCTGCATGTTCGCAAGATCCCAGGGGTGGTGCGCGCAAGCATCGAGGCCGAAAACTTCGAGTCTATTCACAACCATTCGGCCTGGGCGCGCATCAACGCCTAGCCGTCTGTTTTTCTTTTTAAGCGCTAGTCCCGGAAGTTGCCGAAGGTCAGTGGCAGGTCGGTGACCTCTTTCTTTAGCAGCGCAATGGCGGCCTGAAGGTCGTCTCGCTTGCCCCCGGTGACCCGCACGGTGGCGCCCTGAATGGCTGCCTGAAGCTTCATTTTGCTGTCTTTGAGGATCTTGACGATCTTCTTGGCATCCTCGCCCGCAATGCCATGGCGGATGGTGAGGACCTGTTTGAGCTTGTCGCCCCCGATCTTCTGAATATCGCCGTGGTTGAGAAAGCGAACATCGACATTGCGCTTGGCACACTTGCCAATCAGAACCTCGCGGACCTGGCCGAGTTGAAACTCGCTGTCGGCAAAGCAACTCAGTTCGCGCTCCTTCTGTTCCACCTTCGCGCTCGACCCCTTGAAGTCAAAGCGCGTGGCGATCTCTTTGCTGGCCTGGTCCACCGCATTGCGGACTTCGGTCATGTCGGCCTCTAGGCTTGCATCGAAGGATGGCATCTCGAATCTCCTCTAGTCGCGGCGCTTGGACGCAATGCGCATGCGCAGTGCGTTGAGCTTAATGAATCCACCGGCGTCGGCCTGGTTGTATGCCCCGCCGTCGTCATCGAATGTGGAGATGCGGGCATCGAAGAGTGACTTCTTGCTCTCGCGGCCCGTGACGATGACATTGCCCTTGAGAAGCTTCAGGCGCACGGTGCCTGTGACATGGCGTTGGGTGTGGTCGATGAGGACCTGCATGGCCTCGCGCTCGGGTGACCACCAGTAGCCGTTGTAAATCAGGCTTGCGTAACGAGGCATCAGATCATCTTTGAGGTGGGCGACTTCGCGGTCGAGGGTAATGGACTCAATGGCACGGTGGGCGCGAAGAAGAATGGTGCCCCCTGGCGTCTCGTAGCAGCCTCGCGACTTCATGCCCACGTAGCGATTCTCCACGAGGTCAAGACGTCCGATGCCGTGCTTGCCACCCAGGCGATTGAGTTCGGCGAGCAATTCATGGGCCTTCATTTTCTTGCCGTTGATCGAGACCAGGTCGCCCTTGACGAACTCCAGGCTGATCTCCTCGGGCCGGCTGGGCGCCTTCTCGACCGGCACGGTCAGGCGCCACATGCCCTGGGCGGGTGGTGGTCGGCTTGGGTCCTCGAGCACGCCGCCCTCGTATGAGATGTGCAGAAGGTTCGCATCCATTGAGAAGGGCGCCTCGCCCTTGCGCTTTTTATAGTCCACTGGAATGCCATGCTCATCGGCGTAGGCCAGCAGTTTGTCGCGAGAGAGAAGGTCCCACTCGCGCCATGGGGCAATGACTTTGACATCGGGCATGAGGGCATAGGCCCCGAGCTCAAACCGCACCTGGTCATTGCCCTTGCCTGTTGCGCCGTGGGAGATGCAGTCGGCCCCCTCCTTCTTGGCGATCGCAACCAGATGCTTGGCAATGAGTGGCCGCGCAATCGAGGTGCCCAGCAGGTACTCGCCCTCATAGACCGTATTGGCTCGGAACATGGGGAAGACGAAGTCGCGAACGAATTCCTCACGAAGGTCCTCGACGTAGATCTTCTTGACGCCAAACTTCTTGGCCTTCTGACGGGCGGGCTCGAGCTCCTCGCCTTGGCCAATGTCAGCAGTGAAGGTGATGACTTCGCAGTCGTAGTGGTCTTGCAGCCACTTCAGAATGACCGATGTATCGAGCCCACCCGAGTAAGCGAGGACGACCTTGCGAGCAGAGGGCTTGCGGGAGTTCGATTTGCGGCTGGAGGATTTGCGAGCAGATGCTTTGGGCATGGTGGGTTTTTGACTCCTGGTTTTTAATCTTTAACGGGGCCGAGCAACAGGTACTCAAGCAAGGCCTTCTGTGCATGGAGCCGATTCTCGGCCTCTTCCCATACGACCGACTGAGGGCCATCGATGACCTCACCGCTGACCTCTTCGCCACGATGGGCCGGCAGGCAGTGCATGAACAGGGCATTGGGCTTGGCCTGGGCCATCATCTCGGCATCGACACACCAGTCGGCAAAGTCGCGCCGACGGGCCTCGTTCTCGGACTCAAAGCCCATGCTGGTCCAGACATCGGTGGTGACAAGGTCTGCACCCTTGGCAGCCTCCATGGGGTCGGCAAAGGCCTGGAAGTGGCTGCTCGAATGGAGCCCCGCGCGCTCGGGTTCGACCTCGTAGCCCGGTGGGGTGGAGACGCGGACCTGAAAATCGAGAAGTTCGGCCGCCTGCAACCAGGTGTTGCAGACATTGTTCGAATCGCCAATCCAGGCGACTGTCTTGCCGCGGATATCACCCCGGTGCTCAATGAAGGTGAAGATGTCTGCCAAGATCTGGCAGGGGTGGTACTCGTTGGTGAGCCCGTTGATCACGGGCACGCGCGTGTACGCCGCGAAGCGATCGATGTTGGTCTGCTCGAAGGTGCGAATCATCTCGCAGTCGCACATGCGCG
>DAIPXU010000160.1:0-2920 GCA_036783055.1 Burkholderiaceae bacterium
CCACTTCACGTAGGCCGCACCCGACATGGTGGTCTGATTGAAGGCCCCGGGCTCCATGAACTCTTTCCAATCTGGAGTCGCCGCGACTTTCTTGAAGAGGTCCAAGTAGAAATTCACTTGATCCTGGGTGGCGCCAGGGGTGGTGAAGATTCCACGCAGCATCTGGTACTGAACATCGAGCCCTCCCTCCTTGCAGGTGGGGACGTCGGACCATGCCTGTGTACTGGTCACCTTCCTGGTGTAGGTGCTGCGCTTTGCATCAAAAATGCACAAGGGCTTGAGGCCACCGGCTCGCCACTGAGCGACTGCCTCAATGGGGTTGTTGACGGTTGAATCAACATGCTTGCCCACGAGCTGCGTGGCCACAGCACCACCACCAGCAAAGGGAACATAGATGAACTTGCCACCGGTGGACTGCTCGATCGCCACTGTGATGATCTGGTCTTCCTGCTTGGCACCCGTTCCGGCCATCTTCTTGGCGCCGTTGGCCTTCTTCACGTCATCCAAGTATTCCTTGGCGGTTTTGTACGGGGTGTCTGCATGAACCCAGAGAATGAACTGGTCGAGGGCGAGCATCGAGACCGGGGTGAGGTCTTTCCAGTTGAAGGGCACACCCGTGCCCATGGGGGTTGTAAAGAGATTCGAGAGGGTGATGATGATTTTGTGGGGATCGCCCTTTGCACCCTTCATATAGAGGAAGCCCTCGGCACCAGCACCGCCGCCCTTGTTCAGAATAACGATGGGTTGCTTCATCAGGTTGTGCTTGACCACAATGCCCTGCACAAAACGGGCCATCTGGTCTGCGCCACCACCGGTTCCTGCGGGGATCACAAACTCAACGGGCTTGCTTGGCTGCCAGGCGGCAGAGACTCCAAAAGGTGCGGCAACCGCTGCTGCCACCATCGCAATTTTGACCATGCTCTTGCGGACGGTCGAGAGAACTATCTTTCTTGCCATTTGTTGCTCCTGTGATCTCCGGGTTTCTAGTAAAGCGCAGTGTTCACCCCTGCGTTGACAAAGAATAATTCATTCTTCATTGGGGATGCGAGCACGGGGCGCCTATTTCTTGACCATCGTCAAGAAAGCCCCGCCAGCCTTCGGGATAACCAAGGAGCAATCCACCGTCACCCAGTCGCAGCCTAGGGTATCTACCGAGCCCAGTCGCCGAGTGTGCGCTGAGCGATCTCAATGGCTTCGGGATCCGACCGCCAGTCCACAGCGGCAGCGGGGTCCACAGAGGAGGCACCACCGCCTGCGATGTGCGCGACCCCATCGTCCATCCACCGAGACAGTGCCTCGCGTGGCTCTGGGTCAATGGGCAGGTCCCTGTATTCCCGATGACACCAGTGAAGGCGGCCCCTCTTGAATTCTGCGTATGGGTTGCCGCTATCGCTTCGCAGCAACATCACCTGCGGCATCCGTTCAATGCAATCTTGCAGAAACTGCAGATTGCTCTGCACCGCCATCTCGCCTGAATTGGGGTAGAGCGTCTCGGCCGACTTTGCATGGAGTTGAACCCGCCGATAGCGCGAGATGTTCAAAAGGGCCCGAACATCCAGAACAAAGAGCCGCCCATTGCGTCCGAATGCGATGGTCCTGGGACGTTGGTCCTTGGCAACCGAGTTATCGAGAAACTCGTATTGAACTTCACGGTCGGCGGACAGCGCCCAGGTGAAAAACAACTCTGGCATGCCGGTGTAAGCCTCGATGTTATGAGAGAGCAAGTCATCGACGGATTTGAAGCGCCCAAACTCCAGGCCCCGATACCAGGCCCGGACCACGGTCTCCTCGGGTGGTGTCACCATGAAGAACATGAAAATACGACTGCCAAAACGCGTGAGCAGATTGCTGCCGGCCTCATTGGAATCCACCGCAAAGCTGTCAAAACGAAAACGATCGATCAATAGGTGGGTCATCCTGCCCTGCTCGGCCTTGCTGGCCATGTAGCGATCGAGTTTCCGGTCAATGGCTTCGAGTTCGAGGCCCGTGAAACTCCCTGCATAACGAGCTGCCTCGCCCTCCAAGCTGGCATAGTCCAAGAGATACTTGCGCCAGATGTCCGGGCTGATGAGGGCAAAGTCGTCCCAGTCAACGCCCATCCGCTGGACCAGTTCACGCTGCTTGAGGCGAAGCGTGCTTTTGCCAGAGGCGGAGGCGCCCTTGGTGTTGAGCACAACAGGCGCTGCCTGGGCGGGCAGGCGTCGATAGCCCAATCGCGTTGCAAGGGTATCGACCAACCCACCCACTTGCTCACCAATCATTCGGCTGGCAAGGGGCTCGAGCGCCAAACCATGGGCAAGACGCCGCAGCAGATTGGCATGGCCCGAGAGCCCACCGAGGCGGGCCCGGACGATTGCCACCACCCTTAGTAAAGAGGAGAGCGTTTGCCGCTCCAATGCCGTCGGCGACTGCTGGAGCATGGCAGTCCATTTTTCAATGGCGGCATCGTCATCGCCCCAACTCTGCTCCAAGTAGCCACTGTCGGCGACCACTGCGGGTCGCGCTTCGGGCAATGCCTTGCGACCGAGGCCCAGTCGTTGCAAGAAACCCGCGGGCTTGGCCTCGGCCTCACGACCAGCGGCTTGCCGTTCTTGCGCTGCACTGAGTGCATGGTCAAGCGCATCGTCGATCCTCGAAGCGATGGATGCCACCTCCGCTTCGATCGGGGCTTGCTCAGCGCGCAGTCCGGCCTCATAGAGTGCGTCGACCATCGCTCGAAAATTAAGGCCCAGGTCCTCGACACGGTTGCCCGCTGGCACATTCCAATCTGCTGTGATTCGAATGAGGACCTCGTGAAGAATCAATCGACTTGGCCGAAACACAAGCAACTCTCGGTACTCAAGCCCGGTTAGGTCACGAAGTTCGAGCACCTCCTCCAATCGGGTCGAGACATTCTCCGGCCGGAAAATGGTCGAGAGAT
>DAIPXU010000161.1:0-2880 GCA_036783055.1 Burkholderiaceae bacterium
CCCTAGGGGCTTCGCTCGCAGCCCGCATCTGCCGTTGACCGCAGAGTCCTTGCTGTACGGTGCAACCAAGCGGCCCGTGCAATGGTATTTCGACAACCTGCTACCAGAGGAAGGCCAGCGCATCCTGCTGGCCGGTGACGCCGAGCTGAATGCGGCAGATGCCTGTGGTTTGGTGGCCTGGTACGGCGCGGAATCCGCAGGGGCAGTGACCGTGCTCACGCCCGAGGCTGCGCCGCACATGGCAGAGCCATTGCGCCCGTTGCCCGACGATGCACTGGAGGCGCGAATTCAGCAGCTCCCCAAGGCACCGCTGACGCATGCGGCCATCAAACGCATGTCGCTGGCGGGCGCCCAGCACAAGCTGGCGGTTGTTCTTCAGAATGACGCGCTGTTTGAACCCGCTGGCGCCACACCCTCTACCCATATTCTGAAGCCGGATCACCCGGATGAGGGCTATTCCCATTCCGTGATCAATGAATGGTTCGTGATGCGGCTGGCCAAACGACTGGGACTTGATGTGCCCACTGTGCACCGTCGCTATGTGCCATCACCGGTGTACCTAATTAATCGCTTTGACCGGATTCCAGACAGTCAAGGCTGGCAGCGCCGGCACGTGATTGATGCCTGCCAGCTCCTGGGGCTGGATCGCAGCTTCAAATACAGTCAGGGCAGCATGGAGAATCTCGCGGCACTGGCCAATGCCTGTCGCAGCTCGGCCGTCGCGCGCGCTCGGCGCTTTGGCTGGCTCGTGTTCAATGTGCTGGTCGGAAATAGTGATGCCCACCTCAAAAACCTGAGCTTCTTGGTCTCGCATGAGGGAGTTCAGTTGGCACCGTTCTACGACCTGCTTAGCGTGGCCACCTATGACAGCGCCGCCTTCGACAAAAAAGGATGGCCTGCACAAACCCAGCTCGCGTGGCCGATTCTGGGTGTGCGGCACTTCTCGGACATCAACCGTGGTCTGCTTTTGGAGGCGGGTGCGTCGTTGAATCTGGCCAAAGGCACGGCCCAGCGACTACTTGAACATCTGCGCAGCCGCGCTGTGCAAGAGGCCGAAGCGCTGTATGCCGAGGTCGAAGCTGAGAACGCCCAGATCGCCAGCGCACGCCCCGAGTTATCTGCCACGATGGCGGGTGAATGCCGCTGCCTCAGGGCGATTTTGCATACGGTCCTAAAGGAGATGGCCAACCAGATCGCTTGATGTCCCGATAGAGATTCTCGTGGGGGCCGACAGATTCCAGGGCAACTGCCACACTGGCAAGCGTCGTGAGCGTGAGACTGGGGTCAGACTCGTCCAATAGCCCAGCGGCGGCAGATCACTCCGTGATCCATAGCGTTGGCCAGAATGTTGAGAACATCACTCGCACTTCAATCAACACGAGGCCGCCTATGTGGAGATCCCCCGATTGCGCCATGAGCACCGCATCAAACAACACCCTGATTAAGGCCTACCAAGAAACGGAGTACCTGGTCACGCAGGGGCACTCCTTTGTGCTCAGGGTCGACACCCCAAGCCCTGAACTCGCCGGCCTCTACAAAGCAAAGGGGGCCTCTTGTGCGGCCTTCATCACAGCCTGCAACCCCTATAGCAACCTACTAAGTAGCGAAGAAAACGCCAAGCGCCAGGCCAACTTAGCCGCTGAGCTCAAACGCCGAAGCCTGTGCTTCTATGCGGGCGTGGGGCAACACCCTTCTGGCAACTGGCCGGGTGAGCCGAGCTTCTTGGTCATTGGGCTCGCACTCGAGGCCGCAAAGAATCTGGGCAAGGCCTGTGAGCAAAACGCTGTCATATGGTGTGGGCCCGATGCTGTGCCAAAGCTGGTTCTGCTAAGAGGAGTTTGAGATGCATGGACTGAACTGTCGTTTGGGTGACCTCGCAGTCACCGTGAAAGCCGCCATCCCAGAGAACCTGGGGAACATGGTTCGAGTTGTCGGATTTCTGGGCGACCAGAAGTGGCACGGCTTCAAAGAGCCAACACCCATTTGGGAGGTGGAGGTAGTGGAAGGCAGCCGCTTGGTCTATCAATACGATGGTGGCGAGCGCTTCTATGCCACACAGGGGCACATCCCAGATGCGTTCTTGAAGCCCATTGCACCGCGCAGGCAGGGCAAAGAAGTGGAGATGGAGGCGGACCTCACGTGCCAAGCCATATGATTTAATCTGGATGTACACTGTGATCCACTCTAATAACCGAATCGACACGCCATGCCTATTCGCGCACTTCTTAATGGCAAGCAGTTGGAGTTCTGCTCCGTGCAGACCAAGTAGCGTGAAGGCGGATGAGCACCTCGTTGGCTCTGAACAACTTTTTTCATAAAACTTCTTGACACTTCAAAGCCAACACCACAAAATTACAACGTACATAAAGAGTCTGGGCTGACGCCCTCGCCAACCTGCCCTTCCCGGGCAAGGTGGTTCGCCAATTGGCTATGTGACCGGCAACGGTAACCAAGCGGGAAGCGTCAGCCCTCTCATCCGCAGAGGGCTTTTTCATTTCTGGCCCTCCGCAATCGTTCTTTAACAACATGGAGGAGTACCAGCATGGCGAAAATCGTCGAGAACGGGCGTTTCACGTCCGTCGCGGGTGAACACAATGGTTCGCAGTTCCGAATCTGGCGGTTTGACCGAGCGCAGCGCGAGTACGAGGTCTTCTGCAACAAAAAGGGTGGCCTCTCGGTCACCTTTAGAGATGTCGATGCAGATGAACTCGCAGCGGACCTCGAAGCAGTTCACAAGGGGGACACCACCCCCGAGGCCCTCGAGGCAAAACTCGAGGCAAAGATCGCTGCCTTCTTGGCAAGCATCGAGCAGTAAGGAAGTGCTCCAGGGGCCCCGCGCCCCTGGATGCAAGACGGGGGATTTATTCCAAATTGCCAGCC
>DAIPXU010000162.1:0-2863 GCA_036783055.1 Burkholderiaceae bacterium
AAATGGAACTCAGAAACGAAAACGGCTCATTGGTGGAATGTTGTCGAGCATGGGCACCAGGGTCTCGAACAACCCCTCCTCAACAAACCCCTCGGGCCGGCGCTCAATTCGCATCGCACGCATGATCGGGACCTCACCAATAATGGCGATGAGTCGTCCACCAGTCTTGAGGAGTGCACGCAGGGAGTCGGGCAAGAAGGGCAGGCCACCCGAGACCAAGACGGCATCGAACTGGCGATTGGACCAACCGTCTAAGCTAAGGCCATCGCCCTGGTTGACGGTGACATTCCGAATGCCCGCCTGCTGGAGGTTGTCTTGTGCGAGCTTGATCAGGCCGGGTCGAATCTCGATGGTGGTGACCTGTTGGGCCTGGGTCGAGAGGAGCGCAGCCATGTGGCCAGATCCCGTTCCAATCTCAAGCACCTGGTCTGTGGCCTGAAGGTCGAGTTCTTGAAGGAGGCGGGCCTCGAGTTTGGGCGCAAGCATCACCTGGCCCTCGGGCAGGGGAATCTCGCTGTCCACGAAAGCCAAGGCGCGCCGGCCCGGGGGCACAAAGTCCTCTCGATGAATGGTCCGAAGGCTCTGAAGAACGAGCGGGTCGAGCACATCCCAAGGCCGGATCTGCTGCTCGATCATATTGAACCGCGCTTGCTCCTTGACTGGATCGACCGAGGAAGATGCGTTGCTGGCCATGCCCAAAGCTCCGTGAACGTCTAAACCTCTTATTATGCTTGGTAATGGATGACATTTTGACTGTATTGCGCGCCATGCCCGATGAGGCCAAGGCGCTGGTGATGGGCGTGGTCGAGGGCATCACCGAGTTTCTCCCCATTTCATCAACGGGCCATTTGATTCTCACGGGCTGGGCCCTGGGTTTCGATGACGAACGGGCCAAGGCCTTTGACATTGCGATACAGACGGGTGCGGTCCTCTCAATTGTCTGGCTCTATCGCTATCGGCGCTTGATGGCCTTTCAAGGCTGGCCTTTTCAGCCCGCCCACCTCAGGCAGACAGAGTCGGGTGATCCTCGCGCCTCCATGCACCCACTTTTCCTGCACCTTCTGATTGCATTTCTTCCCTCGGCGATTCTGGGCCTTTTGTTTGCGGGTTTTGTAAAGGCCCACCTCTTCGCCCCTGTGCCGGTTGCCACGGCCTTTATCGTTGGCGGATTCGTGATCCTCTGGGTGGAGGCTTGGCAGGCCAGGCACCCCGAGCGCATTAGGGTTCGGTGCATAGAGGAAATGACCAGTCGAGATGCCCTGAAGATCGGGCTTGCGCAGGCTTTTGCATTGATTCCTGGCACCAGCCGCTCCGGCGCAACCATAATCGGCGGGATGGTCTTCGGCTTCTCTCGCCAGACGGCGACCGAATTCTCTTTCTTTCTGGCGGTGCCAACCCTCGTGGCGGCCGGGATCTACAGCCTCGCCAAACAGTGGGCCCATCTGTCTGTGACCGACTTGCCCATATTTTTAACTGGGGCCGTCTCGGCCTTCCTGAGCGCCATGGTCGTCATTCGATGGCTGATTCGCTTCGTGAGCCAGCATAGCTTCGCTGGGTTTGCCTACTATCGCATTGCCTTTGGGTTGCTGGTGCTGGTCACTTGGCAGTTGGGCTGGGTAGACTGGAGCGCTTCCTGAAACAGAGGTCGGCAATAGGGTGGCCCAGTCGCATGCCCCGTGATTCGAATTTTGTCTGGGGCCTCCAGTCGGGGCGCTCGGCAAAGCCGCCCTCGGGGCAATGATTTCTCAGCCAGGGCTCGGCCAAGAGCACCTGCAGCATTTGATTGGCATACTGCGGCCAGTCGGTGGCGCAGTGCAGGTAACCCTCTGGTGCAATTCGACCTGCCAATAAGGAGACGAACTCGGCCTGAATGATGCGCCGCTTGTGGTGGCGCTTCTTGGGCCAGGGGTCCGGGAAGAAAACATGGGCGGCATGCAGGGCCAGGGGGGCGATGGCATGCCGAAGGATGGTCACCGCATCGTCTTCGATGATGCGAATGTTGCGAAGTCCGAGCCTTTCGATGCGCTGAAGTAGTGCACCAATCCCTGCCGGGTAGACCTCGATACCTAGGAAATTCCATAAGGGATTTTTCTGCGCGATTGTGGCCGTGGCCTCTCCCATGCCAAAGCCAATCTCCAAAACCACCGGATTTCGATTGCCAAAAATGGCCTCGAAGTCGATTGTGATATCTGGTTTTGACAGTACCCACTTTGCTGCGAGGTCAAGCCTGGCCTTGCGCTGGCCGGCTGTAATCTTCCCCTGACGGCGCGCAAAGCTGCGGATGTGACGCTCATGGTCGGGTGGCATTGTCATGCGCAGGCACGGGCTGTTGTTGTCATTCGCAAGAGTGTCGCAGATCGGTGTGCTTGAAAAATTTTGCTCTGCCACTTGCACATGAATCGAAAAGCATTGATACACTCTCGGTTCCAACTACAACTCTTCTCACATCCAAAGAGGGAACATGAATAAAGCCGATCTCGTTGAAGAAGTGGCCAGCGCCGCTGATCTCTCCAAGTCAAAAGCCGATGACGTCATCGGAGCCCTGATCTCCACGATCGTGAAGGCCGTCACCAAAGGCGACAGCGTCCAGCTCGTGGGTTTCGTTACCTTCTCATCGGGCAACGTGCCGCTCGCACGGGCCGCAACCCCCGCACCGGAGAGACCATCAAAATTGCCGCGGCCAAGACCGTGAAGTTCACTGCAGGCAAGGCGTTCAAAGACTCTGTCAACAAGCGCAAGTAATTGCCAGCGGTGGTCCTGAAACCCAGGGTGGTGATTCTACCTGGGTTTCTCTTTTTTACAGAGAGGAGACCAACAAAATGAAAGCTAGGTTAAAACTTCGAGAGTTGCTCAACCTGCTTGC
>DAIPXU010000163.1:0-2858 GCA_036783055.1 Burkholderiaceae bacterium
TTCCCATGTAATCGGCCGTGGCCCGGTCCATTCCATCTGCACCCAGGGCCACCCCACGAAAAAAGTTTCCACCACCAATCACGACAGCCAGTTGCGCACCCCGAGCCACCACCGTGGCGATCTCCGCCACGATGTTATCGATGGTCGCCTTGTTGATGCCATAGGGATCGGAACCCATGAGGGCCTCCCCAGATACCTTCAGGAGCACCAGGCGGTAGACCAGTGGCGGAACCTGCGCTGTCACTCTATTGATCGCCCCTTCCTTGGCGTGCCGTCAATCGCTCAGGCGGCTCGGGCCGCGGCCTGCTGGGCCGCCACCTCGGCGGCAAAGTCGGTCACCTTCTTCTCGATGCCCTCTCCCACAATGAAGAGCACAACCCCAGCGATGCTGGCGTTGCGGGCCTTCAAGAGCTGCTCAATGGTCTGCTTGCCATCCTCGGCCTTGACGAATACTTGTCCGAGAAGGGTCACCTCCTTGAGAAACTTGGCCACCGCTCCCTCGACCATCTTGGCCACAATCTCTGCGGGCTTGCCCGACTCGGCGGCTTTTTCAGTGGCAACGCGGCGCTCGGCCTCAATCAGTGCGGCATCCACGCCGGACGAATCGAGTGACTTGGGCTTCGATGCGGCGATGTGCATGGCCAAGTCGCGGCCGAGTGCCTCATCACCACCCACCAAATCGAGCAGGACTCCAATCTTCGAGCCACCGTGGATATAGGAATAGAGCTTGCCCTTGGCCTGCATGCGTACAAACCGACGAAGGGTTAGGTTCTCTCCAATCTTTCCAACCAGTGCAGCACGAACCGATTCAACCGTTCCCCCCGCCAGAGGAAGTGAGGCCAAGGCCGACGGATCTGCAACATCGGTGGTGCGAACAAGCCCCGCCACATCCTTGGCGAATGCCAAGAAGTCATCGTTCTTGGCCACGAAATCGGTCTCGCAGTTGACTTCCAGGATGGCGCCACTCTGGCCTTCGATAGAGATACCCACGACCCCTTCGGCGGTGACCCGTGTGGCTGCCTTGCTCGCCTTCGAACCGAGACGAACCCGAAGGATTTCCTCGGCCTTGTCCATGTCGCCATCGGCTTCGCTAAGTGCCTTCTTGCACTCCATCATCGGGGCGTCTGTTTTCTCTCTTAACTCTTTCACCATCGAAGCGCTGATCTCAGCCATCGTTTCCTCCAAATTCGTTTATTAAAAAAAAGGGGCTCGTGAGCCCCTGGGACCGGCGAGAGCCTTAGGCCGGCTGGCCTTCGCTCACCTCCACAAATTCTTCGGACGCCTGCACTGCAGCCACCACGTCCGAGACCGCCTGAGACTTGCCCTCGAGAATCGCATCGGCAATTGCCCGCGCGTAGAGGCGAACCGCGCGGCTCGCATCGTCATTGCCAGGAATGACGTAGTCCACGCCCTCGGGGGAGTGGTTGGTGTCGACCACCGCCACGACAGGAACGCCCAGCTTGTTGGCCTCCTGCAAGGAAATCTTGTGGTAACCCACGTCCACAATAAACAAGGCATCGGGGAGGCCGGACATGTCTTTGATGCCACCAAGTGTCTTGTTGAGCTTGTCGAGCTCGCGCTCGAACGAGAGGGCCTCCTTCTTCGACATCCGCTCAAGACCACCGTCGGCCACCAGGGCCTCCATGTCTTTGAGGCGTTTGATCGAGGTCTTGACTGTCTTGAAGTTGGTGAGCATGCCACCGAGCCAGCGCTGGTCGACATAGGGCATGCCGGCTCGGGTCGCCTCTTCTTGGATGATTTCTCTCGAGGCGCGCTTGGTGCCTACGAACATCACCGTGCCCCGACGGGAGGACAATTGGCGAACGAACTTCAGCGCGTCGGCCATATTGGCCACCGTGGCTTCGAGGTTGATGATGTGAATCTTGTTGCGGTGGCCGAAAATAAAGGGGGCCATGCGGGGATTCCAGAAACGGGTCTGGTGGCCAAAATGAACACCAGCCTCCAGCATTTCACGCATTGATACGGACATAAGTGATCTCTCCTGCAAGGGTTCAAAATGACGGGAGGCGCCGCTCCTTGAAAGAAACACCCTTGCGCGCCTCCGGTTGGCGATCGACAATGCAGGGGCACGATGCCCGAACCCGTCGCCGCCTCTTTTGGGTTGACGAAAAAACGAGTAATGTTAACAAGTTATGGCCGTTTCAATCAAATCAGCTCACGATATCGAAGGCATGCGCCTAGCGGGCCGACTTGCGTCAGAAGTCCTTGATTTCATTACGCCTTATGTCAAGCCGGGCGTGACCACCGAGGAGATCGATCGGCTCTGCCACGATTACATGGTCAACGTTCAGCAGACCATTCCTGCCCCGCTCAACTACTGCCCACCGGGCTACACCCCCTACCCCAAGTCGGTCTGCACCTCGGTGAACCACCAGGTATGCCACGGCGTCCCCGGCCCAAAGGTCCTCAAATCAGGTGACATCCTCAACGTCGACGTGACGGTCATCAAGAACGGTTATCACGGGGACACCAGCCGGATGTTTTTTGTCGGCCCCGCCACGGTGGGGGCACAACGCCTCTGCGAGATCACCCATGCCTGCATGTGGAAGGGAATCGAGCAGGTAGCCCCCGGCAGAACCCTCGGGGACATCGGGCATGCAATTCAGCGCCATGCCGAGGCCAATGGATGTTCGGTCGTCAGGGAATTCTGTGGCCATGGGATTGGCAAAGTTTTTCATGAGGACCCCCAGGTGCTTCATTACGGGCGACCGGGAACTGGCATGCGGCTCTCACCCGGAATGACCTTCACCATTGAGCCCATGATCAATGCAGGGCGCCCCGAGTTTCGCGAGCTCGCCGACGGCTGGACCATCGTCACCAAAGACCACAGCCTCTCG
>DAIPXU010000164.1:0-2840 GCA_036783055.1 Burkholderiaceae bacterium
GGTTCGGGCCGGGGAAATGATCTGTCCTGCCGCCGAGGCCTCGGCCAATGGCGATGCAGGCAGCGGTCGGGTGATCCATGCACTCTCGCGATACGATGAGGGATTCGATGGATTTGCCTCGGCATTCCTTGATGTTGAAGTTGCTGCAGAGGCCAAACGCTTGCTTCGCGCGCTGCTTCGCCATCAACTCGGCGAGGCCGAGCTTCTCTCAAGAGAGACCATGCGAGAGCTGCACCGATTAACCGAGCCCTTGGGCCGAACCGGGAACAGACCATGATTGAGTTGGGTGTGAATATCGATCACGTTGCCACGCTTCGTCAGGCGAGACGCAGCTATGACCCAGACCCCATCTGGGCTGCTGTGGAGGCCCACCTGGGCGGTGCGGATGGAATCACAGTGCACCTGCGCGAAGATCGCCGGCATATTCAGGATGCCGATGTGGAGAGGTTGCGCACCCATACCCAAATCAAGCTCAATCTCGAGATGGCTGCCACGCCAGAGATGGTGGAGATTGCATGCCGCGTTCGGCCAGAGATGGCCATGCTGGTGCCCGAGGGGCGCCAAGAGATCACTACGGAGGGTGGCCTGGATGTGGCGGGTCAGGCCTCCTCGCTTGCAGCAATGGTGGATCGACTTCGGAAGGCGGGCATCACAGTCAGCGCATTCGTGGATGCAGAGCCTCTGCAGATTGACGCTGCAAAGCGGATTGGCATCGAGGTCTGCGAGGTGCATACCGGCCCCTATGCCGAGGTCTTTCACGCCCAAGGCCGCGACCCCGATCGTCCGGCCGTGCGCGAGGAACTCAATCGCATACGCCGCGCGGGTGAGCGTATTTTGGAGCAGGGCATGCGATTTAATGCGGGCCACGCCTTGAACTATTTCAATGTCCAGCCGGTGGCTGCATTGCCCGGCCTTCGCGAGCTCCATATTGGCCATGCAATTGTCTCTCGAGCCGTCTTTGTGGGAATGCGCGAGGCCGTTCGTGAGATGAAGCGCCTCATGCGCGAGGCCAGCCTTGGAGGTGGTCGATGATCATTGGTGTGGGTTGTGATTTGGTCATGCTCGATCGCATGCAGGCCATCTTCGACCGATGGGGTGACCGGCTTGTCGATCGCATTCTGGGGCCAAGTGAACAGGCGGTGTTCAGGACTCGATTCGGGATTCCTGCAGGCGACAATCAGCCGGACCCTGCCAATTCATCGGGTCGCCGGGCCCGAGCGGTGAGTTATCTGGCCAAGCGCTTTGCCGGCAAGGAGGCCGTGGGCAAGGCCCTGGGCTGCGGATTGGCCAGGCCGATGGGACTTCATTGCCTTGAACTACTCAACGATTCGAAGGGGGCCCCGCTGGTGCAGGCCCATGGACGCCTGGCGGCCCATCTTGCCGAACGAGGCTGGCGCATCCATGTCTCGCTCTCCGATGAACGCGATATTGTTCAAGCCTTTGCCGTGGTGGAGACCCAATGACCGGTCCATTGATTATTGATGTCGAGGGCTTTGCGCTCACGGCCGAAGAAAAAGAGCGCCTGGCCCATCCCTGGGTGGGGGGCGTCATTCTCTTTACCCGTAACTTTGATTCGATCGAACAGGTCACCGAATTGGTTCGGTCTATCCATGCCATTCGGCCTGGGGCCGGGCAAGGCAGCGAGCGACTTCTGGTCTCCATTGATCACGAGGGGGGACGGGTACAACGCTTCCGCAAGGGATTTACCCACTTGCCATCCTTTCGGGTGCTCGCGCAGGCATTGGAGCGTGCTGGCGACGCGAGTGCACCGGCGGGAGAGACTGTCATGAAGGCGATTCAAGCCGCGCGCCTGGCGGGTATTCAGCTGGCTGCGGAGCTGCGCGGCATCGGGGTCGACTTCAGTTACACACCAGTGCTCGACTTGGATTATGGGCGCAGTGAGGTCATTGGCGATCGATCCTTCCATCGTTCGCCGGCATGGGTGAGCCTTATGGCCGGAGCGATGATGCAGGGGCTTTCGCTCTCGGGCTTTAAGAATTGTGGAAAGCATTTCCCCGGGCATGGGTGGGCGCAGGCCGATTCGCACCACGACCTTCCCGTGGACGAGCGTGACCTCGAGTCGATTCTGAGAGACGACTGTCTGCCTTATGCCGAGTTGGCTGCAGCCCCTCAATTGAATGACGGTTCCTGGGGGCCTGCACTGCTCACCGCGGTGATGCCCGCCCATGTTCGTTACCCGCAGGTGGACGATTCGCCGGCAGGCTTCTCATCTGTCTGGATTCGGGAGATTCTGCGAGAGCGCCTTGGTTTTGATGGTGTGGTGATCAGCGACGATCTATCGATGGCCGGCGCGGCCATCTACGAAGATGTTGCCGATCGTGCACAGGCGGCATTCGAGGCCGGTTGCGACGCAACCCTCATTTGCAATCGCCCGGACTTGGCGGTTCGTGCCCTCGATGAGATGCCCAAGCGCATGCCCCAGTTCTTGAACTCATCGGACCGTCGTGGCCTTGGGCGACTGATGCCCCATGCGACCGCCCCTCAATGACTGTCGGGACTGCCCTCGTCTGGCCGGGTTTCTCGACCAGGTTCGTGAGTCGAACCCCGACTACTTCTGCAGGCCCGTTCCCCCATTTGGCGATCCGAACGCAGCCCTCTTAATCGTGGGCCTTGCACCTGGTATGCATGGGGCCAACGCGACGGGCAGGCCCTTCACCGGCGATGCTTGCAGCGACTTGCTCTACGGAAACATCTTTCGCTGTGGGCTGAGCACGGCACCCAGGTCCATCTCGTTGACCGACGGCCTGGTCTTTAAGAATTGCCGTAGCACCATCTCAGTCATGAGCCTCCCGCCCGATAACAAACCAACCGGATAGTAG
>DAIPXU010000165.1:0-2805 GCA_036783055.1 Burkholderiaceae bacterium
CGTCGCCAAAGAGATGGTTTTGCGTGGTCGCTCCCCATCGCTGGTGACCCTCGAGGGCGTCGGCAATGAGCCGCCTCTACTGGATGCGCAACAGGTGGGATTGGTGGTTGACTGGGTAAGATCGCAAGACCAATGATTGCCACCTGTTTCTAATAACCAAGTATGGAGATGAGCATGTCAGAGATTCAGCGTTTTCATGTCGGCCCGAGAATGTCCGAGATGGCTGTCCACAACGGGGTGGTCTACCTCGCTGGGCAGGTCGCGGCCGACCCATCGGCCAATGTGATTGGGCAGACCGAGCAGGTGCTTGCAGCGATTGACCGTCTGCTGGCTGAGGCGGGTTCGGACAAGTCACGCATTCTTCAGGCGCAGATTTTTCTGGCCTCGATGAGCGACTTCAAGGCGATGAACAGTGTTTGGGATGCCTGGGTGGTCCCGCAAAACACCCCCCCGCGGGCCACCGTCGAGGCCAAGATGGCGGCACCTGAGTACAGGGTTGAGATCAAGGTCATTGCTGCGCTTGCCTAGATTTCAATTGTGATCAACTACTTCCAGTTGATCTTGTCGACCAGTTGCTGGGCTGTTCGCTGCTGCTCTGCGTACTTGGCCACTGGCATTGGGTCGGCTTTGAACTTGCCGAGCGATTCAAGGGCGGGATTCTTGTAGACAACGCCCGGCACAACAGGCCACTCGTTGTTGCCGTCGGCGAACTCCGCTTGGATTTCCTTGCTGGCCAGGAACTCAAGGAATGCCACCGCGTTCTTGGCGTTGGGTGCATTCTTTGCGATGCCGCCGCCCGAGATGTTCATGTGACTGCCGGCACTGGCCTGGTTTGGCCACACAACCCTGGTTTTGGACACAACCTCTTTGTCCGCTGGTTTGTCACTTCGCATCAAGCGCGCGTAGTAGTAAGAGTTTGAGACCGCGATGGCGCATTCGCCCGATGCAACCGCCCGAATCTGGTCGGTATCGCCGCCCTTTGATGGCCTTGCGAGGTTATTAACAATTCCCCGCATCCATGCCTCGGTCTTTTCAGCACCGTTGGTGGCCAGATGAGCACCAATCAGCGAGAGCATGTAGGGGTGGGATGCGGAGCGTGTACAGACCATGCCTCTGAAGCTTGGTTTGGCCAAATCCTCGTAGGTGCGAATGTCTGTGTCTTTCACCTTGTTGGGGTCGATGACAATCACACGGGCCCGCGATGTGAGACCCACCCACATGTTTCCGCTTCGCTTGTCTGCGGGAATGGCCTTGCTGAGTGCCGTCGATTGGATCGGCGCGAAGAGGCCGTCTTGCTCGGCTTTCCATAGGCGCGCCGCGTCGGCAAGCAGAATGACATCGGCCGGGCTCGCAGCGCCTTCACTTCGAATGCGCTCAAGCAGTGGCTCATCGCCGGCACTCACCACATTGACCTTAATGCCCGTCTTCTGAGTGAACTTTTGATAGAGGGCGTCGTCGCTGGCGTAGTGACGTGCGGTATAGAGGTTCACAACTTTGTCAGCGGCCAGCAACGGTAGCGCGCTGCCAAGCAGACCAAGGGCAATGAGGGCAGTTGTGAGACGGATGGGTCTGGGCTGTTGTTTTGGCATGGTCTGGACTTTTAAGTGAATGATGACATAACAAATCTTAACAAGAATAATTCGCATTAGCAAATAGGCATAAAGGTCACCGTGCCCACGGTAGACTTCCGCATCAACCAAGGAGGCCCAGATGATTCAAAAACCCATGCTCACTCAGCAAGATGTCGAAAAGATTGGCGCGGCCGCAGAAGCGGAGGCGGCAAAGAATGGCTTCAAGGTCAGCATCGCGATATGCGACGACGGCGGTCATCTGCTCTGGTTCAAGCGATTGGATGGCGCGCCCGCCATCTCCTCCTACATTGCTCCGCAGAAGGCGCGCACGGCGGCACTGGGGCGCCGTGAATCGAAGATCTACGAAGAGCTCATCAACAATGGCCGGGTTTCGTTTCTTTCTGCGCCGGAGCTTAGTGGAATGCTCGAGGGCGGGGTACCGATCGTGATCGATGGCCATTGCATCGGGGCCGTTGGGGTCTCGAACGTCAAGTCCTTCGAGGACGCCCAGGTCGCCAAGGCGGGCATCGCCGCTCTTGGGATCTAGGGGCTTGCGCCTCTAGGCCGACTTGCGAAGGCCCTCGATGCGCACCTTCCATTCTGCAGGGCCAGTCTCGTGCACAGAACTTCCCGACGAATCGACGGCGACCGTTACTGGCATGTCGACCACCTCGAACTCGTAGATAGCCTCCATGCCAAGGTCCTCAAATCCAACTACTTTGGCAGAGCGAATGGCCTTACTGACCAGGTAGGCGGCGCCCCCAACCGCCATGAGATACGCGCTTTTGTGTCGACGAATGGCCTCGATGGCCTCGGGGCCGCGTTCGGCCTTGCCCACCATGGCGATCAACCCAGTCTTTGACAACATCATGTCCGTGAATTTGTCCATGCGGGTGGCGGTGGTGGGGCCTGCTGGGCCTACCGCCTCGTCGCGCACGGGATCGACTGGTCCCACGTAGTAAATCACTCGGTTGGTGAAGTCCACTGGAAGCTTCTCGCCCTTGGCGAGCATGTCTTGAATGCGCTTGTGGGCTGCGTCACGCCCTGTGAGTAGCTTCCCGGAGAGCAGCAGGGTCTGCCCCGGTTTCCAGCTTGCCACCTCGGCCGCGTTGAGTTGATCCAAGTCGACGCGCTTGGACTGCTCCGTATTGAGCGTAAAGAGGACCATGGGCCAGGCCTCCAGTAGGGGTGGGTAGAAGTGGGAGGGAACGGAGCCGTGGAGGTGAAAGTGGAT
>DAIPXU010000166.1:0-2689 GCA_036783055.1 Burkholderiaceae bacterium
GGTGAGGCGCAGGGCAGCGTCTAATGCTTTGACTTGGGCCAGCGCATTCTGTCCCGATCCGCCATCGTACACGAGCCAGTCCTCGTGCGGCGCGGTCTCCATGGCCTTGCCAATCACTCGCTTGACCTTTCTGAGTTCTTCCATGAGGTGCAATTGCGTGGGCAAGCGGCCTGCAGTGTCGACAATGATCCAATCGGCCCGCCGAGCCAGGCCAGCCTTCACCGCATCAAAAGCAACGGCGGCGGGGTCTCCTTCCGATTGGGCAATGACATCGACCCCATTTCGGCGCCCCCACTCCTGCAGCTGCTCTTGGGCCGCGGCACGAAAGGTATCGCCCGCTGCGAGCAACACCCGGCGTCCGGCCGACTGCGCATGAAGAGCGAGTTTGCCAATGGAAGTGGTCTTGCCCGCCCCATTGACGCCCACCACCATGAGAACCACGGGCTCCTCTTGGGCAGCGCCGCTCAGGGCGTCCACGGGATTCAAACCCCTATTCGATGAGGTGGATGGCGCCCCTCTCGATTGCGGGTCAAGTGGAACCAGATGCCCTTCCAATAGCTCTGCCAGGCGCTCTGAGACATCTTGTTGCATGGTGGAGGAGGCTGCAATAGGTCTGTCGCGCAGGCTCTCACGCAGACGCTCAACCAGTTGTGCACTCGTGCGTGCACCCGCGTCGGCCGCAATCAGGCTCGACTCGATCTCCTCGAGCCAGTCCTCATCGAGCACGGTGCGGCCCATCAACCGACTGATCTGGTCTCGGGTCTTGCTCAGGCCCGCCCGGAGTCTGGCAAACCCCTTGCCGGAAATGAAACTCATAAAAGCTTGTGTAGTCTTGGAGGTATGAACATCATCAGAACGCCCATTTTAGGCGGAGTTTCCAAGGGCCCGCGTCCATTCTTCGCAAGGCCTCGAGTACTCCTGCATGTTTTATTGGCGAGCTTCTTTGGACTCGCAAACCTTCCCAGCCAAGCCATTCAGACGCATGCGCCCAATCTGGATCAGACGCTGCCCAATGGTCTGCGTGTATTGGTCTATGAGAGTCGGCGGGCGCCAACGGCCCTGCACATGGTCTGGATTGGGGTGGGCTCCATTGATGAGCAACCCGGCAAGACAGGACTTGCCCACGTTCTCGAACACATGATGTTCAAAGGCACAAAGACGCTTGCACCGGGTGAGTTCAGCCGCCGTGTTGCTGCACTCGGCGGCCGCGAGAATGCGTTCACATCAAAGGAATACACCGGCTATTTTCAACAGGTCCATCGAGACGCTCTTTTCGAGGTCATGGCCCTGGAGGCCGATCGCATGCAGAACTTGAAGTTCAGTGACGAAGACTTCAAGAAGGAGATCTTGGTGGTCATGGAGGAGCGCCGTCTTCGCACCGACGACAATCCCCAGAGCCTCGCCTACGAGGCACTTCTCTCTCGCGCCTTCACGGCCTCACCGGTGCGCCATCCAATTATTGGTTGGATGGCCGATCTCAAGGCGCTCAAGCCCGACGACGCACGACGCTGGTACGAGACCTGGTACGCGCCGAACAACGCAACAGTGATCGTCGCCGGTGACGTGGACTCCGCCGAGGTCCTCAAGCAGGTGCAGTCGCTCTATGGCCAGTGGAAGGCCAAGCCATTGAATCGCCCTGCTCCTGTGCTGGAGCCAGAGCAGCTCGGTGCCCGCGTGGCACAGGTCTCGGGGCCCGGCAAGCTGCCTTTTGCACTCAAGGCGTGGAAGACACCCAGCATCGGTTCAACCGATGGCCCGATTGAGCCCAACAACCCCCGAGCCCGTGATGCCGTTGCGCTGAGCATGCTCGGCAGCATCTTGGACCACCCCGACTTCGGGCGCCTCAGTCAAAAGCTGGTGCGAGAGCAGCGACAGGCCCTCGGTGTGGGCACCCAGGCCGAGGGAATCTCTCGAAGCCCGGGTATTTTTCTGGCCGAGGCCACACCGGTCGATGGGGTCACACCGGTTGCCTTGGTCCGTGCCATCGAGGCAGAGATTGCACTGATTGCCTCGCAAGGCATCGGCCGAGAGGAACTCGACCTTATTCGACTTCAGGCCAAGGCCGCAGAGATTTACAAGAAGGACTCTTTGTTTTCGACTGCAATGGATGCCGGACGACTCATCGCGGCGGGCCGGCCCATCAATGACTCTCGCGACTGGCTAGCAATGCTCGATGCCATCGAGCCCGCAGACATCCAGCGGGTGGCCAAGGAGTACTTCCTTGAGAAGCAGTCCACCCTGATTGAATTCGAGCCAGTGCCACTCGCAACCAATAGGCCTGCACCTGCTGCAATGCCTTCCTCTGGCAGTGGGAGGGCCCACTAATGATTGGGTATCGCGCAATCGCCCGCGGCCTCATCTCCGGCTCGCTGCTCTGTATTGTGCACGCGGCCGCCGTGGCCCAGGACACTGTAAGGCCAGCGCTCGAGGTGGTGGGCCAACCCGATGAGCCAAGAGGCGAGCAGGCCGCGGCGAAGGTGACCAAGCCGCCCGTATCACCATCCATCGACATCAGGCGCCTCTACTCAAGCCAGGGCATCGAACTGCTGTACCTGCATGCGCCTGGTCTGCCGATGGTGGATCTCGCCATCGATATCGATGCGGGCTCTCGGTGGGATCCCAATGAAAACGAGAACTTGGCCGCTTTCACAGGCGATCTGGTCGGAAAGGGGTTGGCACAACGAGATGA
>DAIPXU010000167.1:0-2669 GCA_036783055.1 Burkholderiaceae bacterium
GGGCCCGACAATTTTTTGTTCGGGACGGCATGCCAATTCTCACGCCACTTGGTCTCGACCCCTCCCACCCCTTCCCACGAACCCTCAACAAAAGCCTTAACTTCATTGTTGAGCTGCAAGGAAGGGATGCCTTTGGCCGCGAGGCCAATGTGGCTGTGGTGCAAGCACCAAGAATTCTTCCTCGACTCATTCCAGTGCCTGCAGAGGTATCGGGCCATGCGCATGGGTTCATGATGTTGAGCTCGGTGGTTCAGGACAATGTTCATCATCTTTTCCCGGGCATGGCAGTCAAGGGGGTCTATCAGTTTCGTGTGACCCGAAACAGTGACCTGTTCGTCGACGACGAGGAGGTCTCAGATCTTCGGGAGGCCCTCAAGGGAGAGTTGTCACAACGTCAGTTCGGAGACTCGGTACGACTCGAGGTCTCAGAGACCATCACCGACAATCTACTCGGCCTCCTCCAGAGGGAGTACGGCCTTGCAGACGAGGACTGCTACCGAGTTCCTGGGCCTGTCAACCTTGTGCGCCTGATGAGCCTTCCTGATCTCGTCGAACTCCCTCAATTGAAGTTCCCACCCTTTCAGCCCGCACAGCTCAATTGGGGCGGTGACAACATCTTCGGCGCAATTGCTCGGCGTGACCACCTTGTCCATCATCCCTACGAATCATTCTCGGCCGTTCTTGACTTTGTCCGCCAAGCCTCGCTCGATCCACAAGTGGTCGCAATTAGCATGACGGTCTATCGTACGGGCCAGACCTCTGCCCTAATGGAGTCGCTAATCCTGGCGGCCAGGGCAGGCAAAGAGGTCACCGTTGTTGTGGAGTTGATGGCCCGATTCGATGAGGAGACCAACATCAACTGGGCCTCCAAGCTCGAGGAGGTTGGCGCCCATGTGGTGTTCGGCGTTGTTGGCAACAAGACCCACGCGAAGATGTGTCTTGTCATTCGCCGAGAAAAGAATCAGCTCAAGCGCTATGCACACATCGGCACGGGCAACTACCATCCCAGAACTGCATCGCTCTACGAGGATTTTGGCCTATTTACCGCCGATCGATCCATCTGTCACGATGCACACGAGGTTTTTCACCAGCTCACTGGCCTGGGAAAAGCAAAAGCCCTGAGAAAAATCTGGCAGTCCCCCTTCTCGCTGCACTCCAACGTGCTCGCAGGTATCCGCAGGGAGCGCGCCAATGCCAAGCTCGGGAGGCCCGCCCAGATCATCGCAAAGATGAATTCGTTGGTGGAGTTGGCGGTGGTCGAGGCGCTCTACGAGGCAAGCCAAGCGGGGGTTCAGATCGATCTCATTGTTCGGGGAATTTGCGTCCTCCGCCCCGGCGTTCCCGGGCTCTCCGAGAACATTCGAGTGCGCAGCACCATCGGTCGGTTTCTGGAGCACAGCCGAATCTTTTGTTTCCTCAACGATGGCAACCAGCAGCTCTTCATATCGAGTGCGGACTGGATGGATCGAAACTTCTTTCGCCGAGTGGAGTTGGCCTGTCCGATTGAAGAGCCAGACCTGATGAAGAGGGTCTTCGAGGAGGGGCTGTCAATGCACCTGCGAGACAATGCCTCGAGCTGGACCATGCAGTCGAGTGGGGCATACACACTCGATCGTGTCACAGGCCCCCAACGTTATGCCGTGCAGGAAGAGCTACTAGAGCAGCTGGCCAGTCCGCTGCAAGTCTCCGCTCCCGTCCCTCCGAGCCTATCAGCGAAGTCTCGGACCAAGAATCAACAGGGGAAGAAGCCCCACCAGGGCAATCGCTAGGGACGGCGCGGCAGCGTCGGCGAGCCTCTCGTCGCTCGCAAAATGATGGGCTGCGGTGGCCAAGGTCTCGACATTCATCGGCCGCAAGACAAGCGTCAATGGGAGCTCTTTGACGATATCTACAAAGACCAGAAGACTTGCAACCCATGCACCGCGCTGCATGATGGGCAGGTGAACGCGAAGCAAGACCGCCCGGGGTGACAACCCGAGACTGCGGGCAGACCAATCGAGCGATTCGGTGATTCGCCCCAGACTGACTTCAATCGCTGCGAATCCCACAGTAAAGAATCGCGTGAGATAACCACCAAGCAACAAAACGATCGTTGTCGTGAGCGTGACGCGCCAATCGAAAAATACATAGGCCCATTGCGTAAACAACATGGACCACCCAAGCAGCCCCACCGCAACGACGAGACCAGGAACGGCATACCCAGAGGCCGCCATGCGAAGTGCGGCTGAAGACCAGCCCAACCCACCGAGCCGCTGCGCATAGGCCAGTAAGAACGCGATGGGTACGATGACCGCAATTCCGTAGGCCCCATACATGGCAGTCTGGGCCGACTGCGAGACGAGACGGCCCCATTCAATGGGCTCGGCACCCGTCATGGCGGCATGAACCAGCAATAGGGTTGGAACAACAAACCCCAGTGCACCGCCGAGAAGACTCACGAACGGCACCCAGACCCTCGCCGCTCCCTGCAATGGAAGTCGCGGCCGGTTGGCCCCTGGCTTTGAGACATACGAGGACGAGCCCCGGCCTTGCCGTTCGGCCTCGAGAAGGGCAACGGCAAGAAGCAGCATTAGAAGGCCGAGCAGGGCCGCCGCGTTTCGGTCACCGTATCCAAACCAAGTCTTAAAGAGCCCTGTGGAGAGCGTCTGAACCGAGAAAAAGGCCACCGT
>DAIPXU010000168.1:0-2668 GCA_036783055.1 Burkholderiaceae bacterium
CTTCGATGGCTTCTCCATGACTCCGAGCGCGACAACTAGCATCAAGGGTGCAAGCCCGCTCGCCATTCTTGGAGACTCGGTGACGACCGCTCACATCTCGCCAGCGGGATCCATTAAAGAAGCTTCACCGGGTGGGAAGTATCTAATCGACAACAAAGTCACCAAGGCAGACTTCAACAGCTACGGCTCGCGTCGAGGCAATCACGAGGTAATGATGAGGGGCACCTTCGACCACGTTCGCATCAAGAGCCTCATGCTGCCCGTCAAGGCCGACGGCAGCCGTGAAGAAGGTGGCCTGACGATCATGCAACCCGCGGGCACACGGGCATTCATCTACGACGCTGCCATGGAGTACAAAAGGCAAGGCATCCCGACTGTTGTGATTGGTGGTGAAGAGTACGGCACGGGGTCATCGCGCGATTGGGCCGCCAAGGGCACCCAGTTGCTCGGTGTGCGAGCCGTGATCGCCCGGTCCTACGAGCGTATCCACCGCTCCAACCTAGTGGGAATGGGTGTCTTGCCACTTCAATTCAAAGGCAACGATTCCGCGCAGAGCCTCGGCCTCGATGGCACAGAGGTATTCGACATTGAGATCCCAAAGAACCTCTCTCCGCAGCAGGATCTCACCGTTCAAATTCAGCGCAAGGACGGAAGCAAGGCGAGCATTCAGGTCTTGTGCCGCATAGATACGCCCATTGAGGTAGATTACTTCCAACACGGCGGCATCTTGCCGTACGTATTGCGAGAACTCATGGCGGCCTAAAGGACAATTGCTTTAATGAAGACATCACCATCATCTCGCAGGGGTCGGGCATCACGTGAGGCCGATCGGCTTGTTGACCTGGCCGAGGGCCTCGCTCAGTCGGGCAGTCGAGCCGAGGACCGATTCTGGGAGAACCGTCTTGATGCCGAGATCGATGGTCTCATCGTCAATGGCGATGAAGGGTCTCTGAACGCCGCCCTGGATCGATTGGCAGACCGTGAGTCTCGTGCCTACGAGGAGCTTGCCGATGCGATCGAGGGCCGTGTGGAGCACACTGTGGTCAAGTCCTCGGATGGTGTTCGTGATGTTCTTCTGATTGCTGCACCCGTGTTGGCCTGGTCGCGTATGCCGGTTCCCACTCGTGCTTTGGGTTCAGCAATGGTTCAGTCCTTCCGAAAGATGCTGCTCGATAATGTCTTCTCCGAGAATACAGATCTTGCAATTGCCGATTATTTTTTCTCCCCCGATCAGCTCCCGGAGACCTTCGGTGAGACCGCCGAGCTTCGCCAGGCGTTGACCGCCCAGCTCTCGGATGGTCGACTCCCTGTCGACACCGGCTCACTCAATGAGACCGCCCAGTTTCTTGCCGATCAGCGCTATCTCATTGGTGTGGTCTCAGCCGCCGTTGGCAGCCCACTCTTTCGTTGGCAAGATGGCCTGGTCTCTCGCGATGAAGTAATGGCCGCCTGGCGTCAGGCCAGTCAAGCCGCATTTGGCCAGCTGCTCCCGGCCTGTGGCTTTGAGCCCATGCTGCCAAGGGCCTACTACGTGGCCTGTCGGGATGCCGACCGTGCAGCCCGTCCCTTCTCAATCACCGCATCGGTGGCATTTCTGAGCACCACCCTAGGCATTTCACCCAGCCACCTCTCTGCAGTGGTCGCCGGTTGTTACAACCGCACCCTCGAGGAGTATCGAGTTGGCTTTCAGGTCACCGAACAAGACGATGTCATTCACGGAGTGGTCTGGCCCCTCCTTGGAGCGGAAGATGAGATGAGCGATGTGGTCGAAGAGATTGAGGCTGTTCTGCGAGAGGCGGGCATTCAGCAGATAGAGATTCTTCGCCAGCGCATGCCAATGGAGTATTGCGAGGACTGCGGCGCTCCCATGTACCCCAACACCGAGGGCGAGATGGTGCACGCGGAACTGCCCGAGACCAGTGAGTCGGCCGGGCAGCATCTGCACTAAACCCCTGGCGAGTCTCTGGCGGCTTCAGATCATTACGAATGCTGATTTATAGTGGGCACGGGGCCTCCTCCAAGCCATTCAGAAGTCTGAGTGCTGCGAAAGTCCCATGGCCTCTAGAAGTCTTGTTTGATTCTCAGCTCAATTGAGCGCCCATCAGCGGGCGCCACGCGTCCGCCAGAGGCGAAATCAAAATACTGCCTGTAAGTCAGAATCCGCACCCAGAAGGCCAATTCCAGCTTTATCGACGACCACGTGTGTGTATAGCCCGCGTCTAAGGTACCCCTAGACGGAATTCGGAACCCAGGGTTGCCGAAAGCGTCACTCTGAATCATGTTGCCGCGATGATTGGCAAGAACCCTGTACGCGCCGCGATCATGCTTCCAGGAGGCAGCTCCCTTCACCACGGTCTTTGGCACCATCGGGACACGTTTACCAGCATGTGTACCTGAATCGACCGTGGACTGAATCGAATCCGCCGAGAGGGACCAAGACAACCTTGGCGAGGGAGTCCCCCCGATGCTGGCGAAGGCGATGAGCCTCTTGGTGTCGAAAAGGTTCGTGTTGCAACTCGCGGAGCCTGCTCCAGAGCAGGCGGACTTGAAGCCAATTTCATCCTTTATCTTCAAAAATCGGCTTCCTAACTCGGCCTTTACTCCCCCAAAAGAACGGCTCAGCGCGACCTGAGCCTCATCCGATTTCATCGGCCTAATCCCTGGGTTG
>DAIPXU010000169.1:0-2668 GCA_036783055.1 Burkholderiaceae bacterium
TCTCGGGCAGTTTGTTGACAAATCCCTTCGCGGGCCCCTCCTTGGAGGCTTCCTTGAGGAGTCGCGGCGGCAGGCTGTCGTCCTTAGAGGTGAAGCCTGCCATGTTATTAAAGTCGCGCTCCATATTCCAGATGCGCTCGCCAATCTCATTGAGCTTGTCCATCGTGAACTCATCGCCACAGGCTGCGGCAATCTGCGGCTGAATGTCGGCAAGGCTCCAGGCAAACGAAGTAAAGATGCAGAGCCCTGCAGAGTCGAAGCTTGCGGTGGCATCTTGGAAGGCCATGACCAGTTCGGGTTTGCCATCTGCAGTGAGTGGAGCCGTCTTCACAGGAATGCCGAGGACTTCTGAGGCCACGGTGTAGCTGCGCAGATGACAGGCACCCCGATTCGAAGTGGCGTAGGTGAGGCCCATGCCTTGAATGCCCCGCGAATCGTAAGCAGGGAACTCCTGGCCCTTCACGCTCATGGAGAGCTCGGGGTGGCCATACTTTGCACAGAGGCGCTTGGAGCCCTGACCAATCTCCTTACCGAACCCTTCACCCTTGGCGGTGATTTCTGCAAAGTGACAGAGCGCCTCGGCCGAGCCGAACTTGGCATCGATGCCGAGCTGCTCCTTGGTGAGCACGCCCATGTCGTAGAGCTCCATCACCGCCCCAATGGTGGCGCCAAAAGAGATGGGGTCCATGCCATGCTCGTTGCAGATGAGGTTTGCAAATTGCAGGGCCTCGAGGTCTCTCACGCCATTGGCTGCGCCTAGGGCCCATGCGGCCTCATACTCCAAGCCACCCGATGCCCCCCAGTACTGAGGGCGATTCTGCACAGTGAAGTGGGTCTCATCGATTTTGCTAATGCGGCCGCAGGCAATGGTGCAGCCAAAGCAAGCCTGGTTGGTGACCAGATGGGGTTTGCCATCGGTCTTTCGCGGTTCGGCCATGGCCTCTGCAGAGATATCACGCGCCCCTTCGAAGGCAACATCGCGATGGTTGCGAGTCGGCAGTGAGCCCATCTCGTTGATGACATTCATGAGCACCTGGGTGCCGTAGGTGGGAAGCCCCTGGCCGGTGACTGCATTCTCGGCGAGGATCTTTTTCTTCTCGGTGGTGACCCGCATGAATTCCTTGGGGTTGTGAAGATTGCCCACCCCCTTGGTGCCGCGCACTGCAATGGCCTTCAATTTCTTAGAGCCCATAACAGCACCGACACCCGATCGGCCTGCTGCTCGGTGCAAGTCATTGACCACCGCCGCAAATAGCACCTGGTTCTCGCCGGCCCCGCCAATGGTAGAGATGCGAACGAGTGGGGCTTGGTGCGAGGTCTTAATGGCGGCCTCGGGCTCGCAGACCGTCTTGCCCCAAAGGTGAGTTGCGTCGCGAAGTTCGGCCTTGTCGTCTTCAATAACCAAATACGCAGGCTTGGGGGACTTGCCCTCAAAGATCACCATGTCCCAGCCAGCCATCTTCAATTCGGCCCCCCAGTAACCGCCCGAGTTCGAACAGGCAATGGCGCCGGTGAGTGGGCCCTTGGTGACCACTACATAACGGCCCCCGGTGGAGGCCACGGTTCCGGTGAGTGGCCCTGTGGCCCAGATAATTTTGTTCTCTGCCGAGAGTGGGTCAACCTTGGGGTCGATTTCTTCGGCCAGGTATTTGGAGGCCAGGCCCCGTGAACCCAGATACTGGGCGGCCCAGTCCATGCGAAGGGGCTCAGAGGCCACTGTGCCCTTGGTGAGATTGACTCGAAGAATCTTGCGTGCCCATGCCATGGTGCGTCTCCTTAAGCAGCAGCGGTTTGGTTGCCGGTCTTCTCGGCCCAGGCGCGCATGCGATCGAGCCCAGTCCAGTTGGCATCCACATAGGTAATGGCCTGGGTGGGACAGGCCTCGGCGCAAGCGGGTTGACCACCGCAGAGGTCGCACTTCTGAACCTTGCCTGTTTCAGCCACGTAATTAATGGTTCCAAAGGGGCAGGCAATGGTGCAGACCTTGCAGCCCACACAGGTGGATTCACTCACCACCTTGGCGCCCGTGGCCTTGTCTAGGGTAATGGCCTCCACGGGGCAGGCATGCAGACACCAGGCTTCGTCGCACTGGGTGCAGGTGTAGGGCACCTTGCGCCCGGTGTGGTGAAAGTCAAAGACCTTGATGCGCGATTTGGCGGTGGCGAAGACCCCGTAGTTCTCGTAGGCACAGGCCATTTCGCATTGAAGACAGCCCGTGCATTTATCGGGGTTGATCTGCAGGCTTTTGAGCATGCTGCGTCTCCTTTGAAGTTGTTCTTTGAGTCGCCTCTATGTGGGCGACTTCATAGGAACCTTACTTCAGAGGAGACGATTGGGCAAGGGTGGTATCCTTATTCGTGCGTAATGCCGCACTCCATCTTGCCGCCACCCTTCTTCTCGATGAACTTCAAGCAATCCTCTTTCTTGGGGAAGCAGCTGCTCGTGTAGTCACCAGTCTTCTTCTCAACGGCACACCACTGGGTCTTCTTGGTCTGGGCTGCCATGGGAAGGGAGGCCATCATGGCGGTGGCCAACGAGGCGGCGGCAAACTTCTTGAATCGATCAGACATTCCAACTCCTTTCATGCAAATAGAAGTCTTGACTATAGCGAAGCGGGGTCTCACCACCAAGACAAGGCACAATCCGAAGAATGAAAATTCTATTTCTC
>DAIPXU010000170.1:0-2652 GCA_036783055.1 Burkholderiaceae bacterium
TGCGTGCTGCGGACCCCACGTTTGAGTCCATGCTCAAGGCTGCGGGTGCGTCGGTTACTGCCATGGCCTCCCCCGAGATCTATTCCGGCTTGCAGTCGGGTGTGCTCAATGGAACCCTCACCTCCGCAGAGACCTTCGTCTCGATGCGTCTGTATGAGCAGACCAAGCACGCCACGGTTGGTGGCGACAGTGCCCTGTGGATGTTGCTCCAACCCCTGGTTATGTCCAAGCAGGCCTGGGACAAGCTCACTCCAAAGCAAAAGAAGATTTTCCAAGATGCAGCCGATAAATCCGATGCCTTCTTCTTAACCATTCAGCGTGAGTCGACCATGAAGATGGCCGAGGCCTATGTGAAGGCTGGGGGCACCTCTCGCGAGATGTCCAAGGCCGAGTTTGACGCATGGGTGGCATTGGCCAGGAAGACCGACTACCCCGCGAATGCAAAGCTCGCTCCGACTGCCAAGGGCCTGCTCGAGGAGTTTCTCAAGCCCGCGGCTCCCAAGAAGAAGTCCTAAGTTTTTCTCTGTTCATTCTCTCTAACTGACAAAACCCGCCGGTGAAACGGCGGGTTTTTATTGGGACGACAATGCTTGGATATGTAAGGGCCATGGACCGCATCTGCGACGCCATGGCGGTCATTGCAGCGGTCTTGCTCTCTTGCGCAACGGCGATCATCTGCTGGATGGTTCTCTACAGGACCATGGGTTACTCCACCTCTTGGGAGTTGGAGCTTGGCATTTTTCTGATGGTCTGCTCACTTTTCCTAGCAAGCCCCTATACCCTCAAGACGAAGGGCCACGTTGGTGTGGACCTGCTCTCTGCGTATCTTCCGGAGCGTCCCGCCCGAGCGCTGCACCTCTTTACTCTATTTCTGGGGCTGGCTGTGACTATTTTCTTGGGCCTTCTAGGTCTAGAGTTTGCGATCGACTCTTTCATGAAGGGAGAGCGCACCGAGAGTGTCTGGGCACCCTATAAGTGGCCACTCTTCGCCACAATGCCCATCGGACTCTTTATGACTTCGGCCCAATATGTCGCGGAGATTGTTTTGGAGTTCTCGCCCCGAGTGCGTCAGGAGTTTCAGTCATGAGTGAGCTTCAGATCGGTGGCCTCATTCTGCTCGTGACGCTGGTCGTGCTTTTCTCTGGGCTCCCAATCGCCTGGGGCCTCTCGCTCATCGCCGCGGGCTTTCTCATTGTTTTTGATGGCCCAGCGAGTCTGGCCAACATCCCCCTGGTGATGATGGACGAGTTGGCATCTTTCGCGCTGCTCACCATCCCTCTATTCATTCTCTTGGGGGCTGCAATTGGTAGCACCCATGCCGGCCGAGATATTTATGAATCGCTGCACCGTTGGCTGGATAGAGTGCCTGGTGGCCTGGTGATTGCCAACATCCTTGCCTGCGGACTCTTCAGTGCAATCAGCGGATCGAGCCCTGCCACCGCAGCTGCCATCGGCAAGGCCGGTGTCCCCGAGATGATCGACCGAGGTGTGCCCGTCCGCCTTGCCACAGGCTCGGTCTGTGCCGGGGGGACGCTGGGCATCCTCATTCCGCCCTCGATCACCATGATTCTCTACGGCATTTCCACCGAGACCTCGATCGGCCGGTTGTTCCTGGCCGGAGTGATTCCCGGGATTATGTTGGTGTTGATGTTTGCAGCCTATGCCTGGGCGGTGAGCCTTATCAGTAGCCGGTCACTGCGCTCGGCCATGGCAGAGCGAATCGAGGCTCGGCGCTACAGCCTTGCCGAGAAGTTTGAAGGCCTCGGTCGCGTGTCGCCATTCATCATGATTGTCATCATGATTGCCTATGCAATGTACGGCGGTATCGCGACGCCCTCTGAGGTGGCCGCCATCTCCGCCGCCTTGGCGATGGCTCTGGTGGTGGTGATCTACAAGGCCAGAACTCGGGAGTCGCAGTGGAGAATCTTCCGCGAGACGGTGCGCGAGTCCACGATGATTCTGCTGATCATTGCGGCCGCCGCGGCCTTCTCTTACATGATGTCCCTGTTGTACGTAACCCAGTCGGCGGCCCAGTGGTTGGTCGATCTCAATCTGAACCGGTGGGTACTCATGCTCGCCATCAACGTGTTCTTAATTGTGGCGGGTATGTTCTTGCCCCCGGTGGCCATCATCCTAATGGTGATGCCGATTCTCACGCCGGTACTCGAGGCCAATAACTTCGACCTCATCTGGTTCGCGGTGATTCTCACCATCAATATGGAGATCGGGTTGATTACGCCGCCCGTAGGCCTCAACCTCTACGTCCTAAAGGGCGTGGTGCCGAAGGTCTCAATCAAAGACATCTTGATTGGGTCGATGCCCTTTGTTCTGCTCATTCTGATGTCGATGGTCATCATTTCGATATTCCCCCAAATTGCGCTATGGCTTCCGAACCAGATGATGGGGGCGGGCTAGGGCCAGTCTCTTCGCAGGAAATTTTCCGGGGGCTTGGCACCGATGGGGTGGAGCCAGCAGAGAGTTTCTTTCCCGGCCCTTCAACCACTTGCACGCCCCCCTCTACGGGGCCTTGGAGGGCCGACGGACTTCCACAAACCATGAGAACCCCGTCACGGGATCGCACAGCGAGCGGCAGGGCAAGTTTTTCCGGAAGAAAGTCAATGAATACATCGGCCGTTGCATCGATGGGTCTGC
>DAIPXU010000171.1:0-2623 GCA_036783055.1 Burkholderiaceae bacterium
AAAGACACCGACGTTGCTCTGCTCGTTGGTGCTCGGCCTCGTGGTCAAGGCATGGAGCGAAAGGACTTGCTCTCTGCAAACGCGCAAATCTTCACTGCCCAAGGAACCGCGCTCAACGAGGCAGCCTCGCGCAAGGTTCGGGTCTTGGTTGTGGGCAACCCGGCCAATACCAATGCCTACATCGCAATGAAGTCCGCGCCGGATCTGCCTGCCAAAAACTTCACCGCCATGCTAAGGCTTGATCACAATCGCGCTGCCTCGCAGATTGCCTCCAAAACAGGCATGGCGGTCTCCTCTCTTGAGAAGCTCTGCGTTTGGGGGAACCACTCGCCCACCATGTACCCCGACTACCGCTTCGCTTCCATTGGTGGAAAAGGCGTCAAGGGCCTCATTAACGATGAGGAATGGAATCGCAACACCTTTCTTCCGACGGTTGGCAAGCGGGGAGCTGCCATCATCGAGGCACGAGGACTCTCATCGGCCGCTTCCGCGGCCAACGCGGCCATCGATCACATGCGCGATTGGGTCCTGGGAACGAATGGTCAGTGGGTCACTATGGGCATCCCCTCCGATGGCAGTTATGGAATCCCGAAAGAGGTCATCTACGGCTATCCCGTTACTTGCGCCAATGGTGAGTACCAGATTGTTCAGGGCTTGGAGATCGACGCATTTTCTCGAGAGCGTATGGACTTCACGCTCAAGGAGTTGATGGAGGAGCAAGACGGCGTCAAGCACCTGCTCGGCTGAACGACGCCGTGGCGGCGATTCATCCCGCTGAGGTGCTTGAGGAGACAGGGGCGGTTCATGCGCCTGTCTGGTCTCCGTGCGAGCACTATGCCGGGGATCGTCTCAAGCTTGAGAAGGCCACTCGGCTGCCTGGGGCCGATCGTGGCCTATTCGATCTCACACTCGACCTTGAGGACGGTGCAGAGGTTGGCGCCGAACACGCAAACGCATGTGAATTGATCGAGGGGCTCAACTTAAACCACGTTTCGCCATCTTCTTTTGCAGGGCGCGTGGGGTTTCGCGTTCATCCACCCGATCATCGGTGCTTTGTTGAGGATCTTCGACTGATTGCGAATCAATCGAAACGACCGATTGACTACCTGGTGATTCCAAAGGTGGGTGGGGCGGCGTCGGCCTCGGAGGCCATTCGAGCGACACAACGAACTTACTCATTGGCGCAGAAGCCGATGCCAGCCATTCAGTTTTTTATTGAAACCCACGAGGCCTTGTCAGACGTTGCCGAGATTGCGAAGTTTCCACAGGTTTCGTTTTTAACCTTCGGGCAGATGGACCTCACAAGCGCGCACCGCGGGGCCATTCCCGCCAGCGCTATGCACAGTCCGGGTCAGTTTACGAATCCCCTGCTTCGCCGTGCCAAGCTTGAGTTGTCGGCGGCCTGCCATGCCGCCGGGAAGATTCCAACGCACAACCCCACACTCAACTACAACGACATCGTTCAGACAGCAGCCGATGCAGTCCAAGCCCGTGAGTTCGGCTTTCTGAGGATGATGAGTATTCACCCTTCGCAGATCGCACCAATTCTGGAAGCATTCTCGCCACAATACGACGAGCTGAGCGAGGCCACTGAAATTCTTTTGAAGGCCCAGCAAAAGAGTTGGGGGCCCATTGCCTACGAGGGCAAGTTACACGACCGCGCAAGTTATCGGTTTTATTGGGATCGACTCCGTCTTGCAAAGCGCATGGATCGAGTTCTTCCCCAGGCGGCAGAAATCTTTTTTTCGTCGAATTGAATTTCTTTTTGGGAGTCATTGATATGTCGCACAACCTTCACAACACACTGCAGTCGTATCAGACCAGTTCCGGCAAGTCCTCGAAGTTCTATAGCCTCCCGGCCCTCGAATCCGCTGGCGTGGGTGCCGTATCGCGTCTGCCGGTTTCCATTCGCATTGTTCTTGAGTCTGTTTTACGCAACTGCGACGGAAAGAAAGTCACCCAGGCCCACGTGGAGCAGCTTGCCAGGTGGAAGCCGACCGAGGCGAGGGTCGATGAGATTCCATTTGTTCTCGCTCGCGTGGTTTTGCAGGATTTCACCGGTGTGCCTCTGCTCGCGGATCTCGCCGCCATGCGCAATGTTGCCAATGACCTGGGCAAGAACCCCAAGCGAATCGAGCCCCTTGTGCCGGTCGACCTGGTGGTGGACCACTCGGTGATGATTGACCACTTTGGCTCAGAGAAGGCGCTTGATCTCAATATGAAGCTTGAGTTCGAGCGCAACGAGGAGCGCTATCAATTCATGAAGTGGGGAATGCAGGCCTTTGACACCTTCAAGGTGGTGCCCCCAGGAATCGGAATCGTTCACCAGGTGAACCTAGAGTACCTGGCCCGTGGTGTGCATCAGAAGAATGGCGTGAGCTATCCCGACACGCTTGTGGGAACAGACAGCCACACCACAATGATCAACGGCATTGGTGTGGTGGGCTGGGGCGTTGGCGGTATTGAGGCAGAGGCCGCGATGCTCGGGCAGCCACTGTATTTCCTCACCCCCGATGTCATCGGTGTGAATCTCACCGGCAAGCTGCCCGAGGGCACCACAGCGACAGACCTTGTGCTCACGATCACCGAGATGCTGCGCAAAGAAAAAGTGGTGGGTAAGTTT
>DAIPXU010000172.1:0-2570 GCA_036783055.1 Burkholderiaceae bacterium
ACCTCTTGGAGTTTGATTCGGGGCAGGGGCGTTGGCGGGCCAATGTTCAAGGCGATGACGAACGCACTGTGATTGCAGTCGAGGGGCATACCATGGCTGTCACCCACGCCACCCAACCGGCCGAAATTGATTGGGCTGCCCATGGTGTGGAACTGGTGCTTGAATGCAGTGGCAAATTTCTCACACCCGAGGCCTTGCAGGGCCACTTCGATCGCGGTGCAAAGCGGGTGGTGGTCTCGGCCCCAGTCAAGGACGCATCGGTGCTCAATGTGGTGGTGGGTGTGAACCATGGCCTTTACTCTCCCACGGCCCACCGCATTGTGACTGCGGCATCGTGCACCACCAATTGCCTGGCACCGGTAGTGAAGGTGGTTCATGAGCAGTTCGGCATTCGCCATGGCCAAATCACCACGATCCACGATCCCACCAATACCAATCTCGTGGTCGACGCACCCCACAAAGACCTGCGTCGCGCACGAAGTGCCATGACCAGTCTGGCCCCAACCACCACAGGAAGCGCCACGGCCATTGCACTCATTTATCCTGAGCTCAAGGGCAAACTCAATGGCCATGCGGTGCGTGCCCCCGTGCTCAATGCATCGCTCACCGATTGTGTCTTTGAGTTGCAGCGTGAAGTCAGTGTGGATGAAGTCAACGCGGCCTTTGAAGCCGCCGCAAAGGCAGGGCCCCTGCAGGGCATCTTGGGTTTCGAGCGTCGTCCCCTGGTGAGTGCAGATTACGCCCGTGACACGCGCAGCAGTATCGTGGATGCGCCTTCGACCATGGTCACCGATGCAACGCTCTTGAAGGTCTATGCCTGGTACGACAACGAGATGGGCTATGCCTGTCGCATGGTGGACCTCGCCTGCCATCTTCAGGCCGTTGGCATTGACTGAACCCAGCGGCCCCGCGACTCCGAGTGCGCCGCCTGGCGCCGGTTCGGGAGCCAGTCTTCGACAGTACCTCTTGGTGACCGCCTCCTACTGGGGCTTCACCTTGAGCGATGGCGCACTGCGCATGCTGGTACTGCTCCACTTCATCAAGCTTGGCTGCTCACCATTCACTCTGGCCTTTCTATTTCTGCTCTATGAGGCCGCCGGCAGTGTGGCCAATCTGCTGGGGGGCTGGCTCGCCACCCGTTTTGGTATTCCAAGAATGCTGCAACTCGGCCTCATCACACAGGTGCTGGGACTCCTGATGCTCTCGGCGGTCTCAATGGATTGGACCCTCTGGCTTTCGGTGGCCTGGGTGGTGGTGGCCCAGGGAATCTGTGGTGTTGCCAAAGATCTCACGAAGACGGCGAGCAAGTCGGCCATCAAATTGACTGCAGGCGAGGCCTCGGGCCGGCTCTTTGCCTGGGTGGCCTGGTTCACAGGCAGCAAGAACGCCATGAAGGGGGTGGGCTTTTTCATTGGTGGACTCCTGCTCGATCAGCTTGGTTTTCAGTGGGCGCTCTGGTCGATCGCGGCCGCCTTGGGTCTGGTCTGGCTGGGTGTCGTCGTCACCTTGCCGGTTCAGTTGGGCAAGGCCAAGGCCTCGAAGTCGGCCAAGGAACTCTTCTCCAAGTCTCGCGCTTTGAATCTTCTCGCCACAGGGCGCATGGCCCTGTTTGGCGCGCGCGATGTCTGGTTTGTGGTGGGGGTGCCGGTGTTTCTCTATTCGAGCGGATGGAGCTTCACCATGGTGGGCAGCTTCATGGCGGCCTGGACCATCGGTTACGGCATCGTGCAGGCGGTTGCGCCTGCCATGGTGAGCAAGAGCACCGATGGCCTGAGTCGAGAGGTGCCGGCTGCACAGGCCTGGGGATTGGCCCTGAGCCTCGTGCCACTGGGGCTTGCGGCGCTGATGTGGGCAGAGCCCAGTCACATCGATTGGTGGGTGGTGGGTGTCTTGGGCGTCTTCGGCTTCTTCTTCGCTGTGAATTCCTCTGTGCACAGCTACTTGGTGCTCGCCTATGCGGGATCGGAGAAGGCGGCCGAGGACGTGGGCTTTTATTACGCGGCGAATGCCGCGGGCCGATTCATTGGCACTTTGTTATCTGGCCTGCTCTACCAGTGGGGTGGGCTGCAGGCCTGCCTATTGGGGTCTTTTGCCATGCTACTGCTCTGCACCATGGTCTCGGCCCGACTTCCCAAGACCCGGGAAAACCCGCCCGATTGTCATGGAAGTGTCACAAAGCCTCTGTAGTGTTCGAGCTAGTGCGGTGCTTGTGCCGCCTTGTCAATCAACTGATCACTCAGAGAGGTTTTTGAATGAAAAAGATGCTCATCCAATCGCTCGTGGGCGTGGCCGCAGCGGCCTTCAGCCTGCATGCATCCGCCCAGACAATCACTGGCGCTGGCGCGACCTTCCCCTTCCCCATCTTCTCGAAGTGGGCCGAGGACTACAAGAAGGCCACCAACGTCAGCCTGAACTACCAGTCGATTGGTTCCTCGGGTGGCATTCGCCAGATCCGCGCCAAGACGGTCACCTTCGGCGCATCCGATGCACCAGTGTCGGGTGCTGAACTCGACAGAGACTGCATTGTGCAGGTTCCTGTGATCCTTGGCGGTGTGGTGCCCATTGTCAAC
>DAIPXU010000173.1:0-2566 GCA_036783055.1 Burkholderiaceae bacterium
CCGACCACCGCGCACTCCTGGATTGCCGTGTTGAGTTTCTCCTGCTGCGCTACCTCGGAAGCTGAGACGTTGGAGCCGCTGACCAAGATCATCTCCTTCTTGCGATCTACGATCTTCAGGCAGCCATCCTCCAGTATCTGGCCCAAATCGCCGGTTCGAAAAAAGCCGTCCGAGGTGAAAAACTCTCGCGACTCATTCGGCTTGCCCCAGTAGCCCTTCATCACCTGCGGGCCGCGTACGGCAATCTCCCCAATCGAGCCGTTGGGAAGAGGCTCGTGCTGGTCATCAAGGATTCGGATCTCGGTGTCTCGAAGCGGACGACCGACATGACCCAAGTAGCCCGAGGCATCCAAGGGTGTGGCACTGACCACCGGACTGGTCTCCGAGAGGCCGTAGCCTTCGAGGAGTGGTTTGCCGGTGCAGGCCTGCCAGCGCTCGGCCACCGACTGGCTCACGGCCATGCCACCGCCCAAGGCGACTCGCAAGTCTGGAAACTGCACTTTCTTCCAGCTGGGTTGAGACATCAAGGCGTTGAAAAGGGTGCTCACCCCAGGGAAGAGATGGACCGGCTCCTTCTGCAAGGTGGCTGTGAAGCCTTTGAAATCCCTTGGGTTGGGAATCAGAAGACCCTTGAAGCCAAGCCGAGTCGACATGAAAAAGCAGACCGTCAGCGCGAAAATATGAAAGAGCGGCAGGGCGCAGACCATCACGAACTGTTCGCCCTGCTTGGGGGGCTCCTTCAGCGCGGGGGCGAGCAACTCGCTGGCCTGCCCCAGATTGGAGACGATGTTGGAATGGCTGAGCATGGCGGCCTTGGAGGACCCGGTGGTACCGCCGGTATATTGGAGCAGAGCGAGGTCGCTGGGCGAGCGCTTCGGACGCGTGTATCCCAGGTGGCTTGCCATCGCCATGGCGGATCGATACCCCACCAGGCGGGTTGATCCAAAATCTGCAGATGGGACCTGGCGCTTGATGTGTCTTACGACTGCCGTGACAAGCCGACCCTTGGCGCCAAGCTCATCGCCCACGGCGCTTCGCACAATGATTTGGACCTGTGTGCCGGACAATGCCTCGGCCAGACACCGGCCAAAGGTCTCCAGGACTATCTCCGCTCGTGCGCCGCAATCCTTGAGTGGATGCGAGAGTTCGCGGCTACTGAGCAGGGGACTCATCTCGACAAGCACAAGGCCGGCTCGAATCACGCCCGCGATTGCAATTGGATGCTGCGGCAGGTTGGGCATCATCACCGCGACGCGATCTGGGTATTGAAGTCCGAGGCCTTGAAGATAGGCGGCAAGATGCCGTGACTTGGCCTCCAGCGACTCGAATGAGCAATCCACCCCCATGCATCGATTCGCGGTGGCATGGGCGGGCGCAGCGAAACTCGACTCCAAGAGTTCTACGAGGGTCTGATCGGCGTTGGGCATCGAGAGAAAGTGTGTCGAAGAGCAGGGAAATGCTGCATTTTGCTGAGAGTCATGCTGTTACAGTAAGTGACATGTCAAAAAAATGCTTTGAAGTCACCGTTGAGACCCGGTATTTGTCGGAAGATTCCAATCCGGCACAGTCGCAGTTCTGCTTCGCATATTTCGTCACGATCAAAAACACAGGCGAGGTGGGCGCGCAGCTCGTGGCCCGCCACTGGGTGATCGAGGATGCCGCAGGCAGCCGGCAGGAGGTGCGCGGACTTGGTGTCGTCGGCCAACAGCCGTTCCTAAGCCCGGGAGAGATCTTTCGATACAACAGCGGCACCCGAATCTCGAGTCCGCTTGGAAGCATGCATGGCACCTACATCTGTGTGAGCGATGACGCGGAGGTTTTTGAGGCAGCCATTGCCGCCTTCTCGCTCCGTGCCGATGCCGCGGAGCTTGGCACAGACCTCTCTGCAATGCTCCACTGAGTCTTTGCAAAGCACGAGGTTGGTCTCGCTGCCGGCCCAGTCCATCGGGCCGGATGGAAAGGTCCGCGTTGACTTGACGGCCATCCTAAGACTGGCCTTCCCCCTGTTTTTGCATGCCGGTCTTCAGGCGGTTCTCAATCTAACGGATACCTGGTTTATTGGCCGGATCTCTGTCGACGCGCTTGCCGGTGTCGGAGGGGTCTATTGGCTCATCCTGGGTCTGCTGCTTCTGATAACGGGAATGGGTATGGGTGTGCAGACGCTCGCGGCCCAGGCGTACGGTGCTGGCCGCTTCAAGCGAGCTGCACAAGCGGTCTGGTCCGGCCTATGGCTCTCACTCTTTACCTTGCTGCCGTTTGCAGCGCTTGCCATCTGGGGGCAAGAGGGCATTGTTTTGTTGGGACTCTCCGAGGCGGCAACGCGTGCTGCGCAGGATTACTGGTTTCCGCGCTTTCTTGGTGGGCCAATCGCGGTGGCATTGACAGTGGTTCTATCCTTCTTTCTTGGCATCGGGCATGTTGGTGTCGCCCTGAGAATCAATATCCTCGTGGCATGCCTCAATGCAGTCTTTAATGCCTATTTCGTTTGGGTGCTGGATTTGGGGGTGGCGGGCGTTTCCTGGGCGACGACGGCGGCGATTTCTGTTGGCGTGATTGCCGCTTTGTT
>DAIPXU010000174.1:0-2493 GCA_036783055.1 Burkholderiaceae bacterium
CGATACCGCTGGGCGTTTCTCCAGGTGATTTGTCGGGGACCGCCGATTTTAATGGAAAGGCCGAGGGAAAATCCCGGCAAGCCTTCTGGCAGTGGCCTCACGCATAATAGGGCTCTCACCCACCGGCAGAGGATGGCCAGAATGACCCTCTACAACAAGCGAGACCTCCTCTCGTCCCTCATGTTTCTTGGCTTTGGCCTTCTGTTTCTGATCTATGCCCAGGACTACAACATGGGCAATACCCGCCGGATGGGGCCCGCCTTCTTCCCCACTATGCTTGCCATCCTACAGATCGGACTCGGGCTGCTCATTGGCATCTTGGCCTTTGTCCCGGCCAACACCGACGAGGAACCACTGCAAGCCACGGACTGGCGTGGGCCGGGCCGCGTTGTGGGCAGTGTCTTCCTGTTCGCCCAGCTACTTCCCGTCGCGGGGTTTGTCATCGCAGCGCCCGTCCTCATCCTACTGGGCTCTCTGGCAAGCCCAGAATCAAGCTGGAAGGAGCGCATCCTGATGACCATCATTCTCACCATGGGCTGCATCTTGGTGTTTCGTATTGGCCTTGAGATGCGATTCCCCATCTGGCCCCCCAGCCTGAGCTAGGAAAGGACAAGCAACGCCATGGACTTGCTCAGCAACCTCGCCATCGGGGTCGAGACCGCCTTCACCCTCAACAACCTTGCCTGGTGCTTTGCTGGTGTCTTGCTCGGCACCCTGATTGGCGTTCTGCCCGGCATTGGGCCTCTGGCCACGATCGCCATCTTGCTGCCCATCACCTACAAGATGGGCGATCCATCAACGGCGCTCATCATGCTCGCGGGCATTTATTACGGCTCCCAGTACGGTGGCTCCACCACCGCAATTCTGGTCAACCTGCCGGGTGAATCGGCCTCCGTCGTCACCACCCTCGACGGCTACCAAATGGCCCGCAAGGGCAAGGCGGGCCTGGCACTCGCCACTGCCGCCCTGGGCTCATTCTTTGCCGGCACCGTGGCCACATTTCTCATTGCCGCCTTCGCGCCGCCCCTGGCCGAACTGGCCTTTAAGTTCGGCCCCGCCGAGTACTTCTCTCTCATGGTGATGGGCCTGATTGCAGCGGTTGTCTTGGCCCACGGCTCCTTTGTGAAGGCGCTGGCCATGGTGGTGTTGGGCTTGCTGCTTGGTCTTATGGGAACCGATGTGAACTCTGGCGTGGCCCGCTTCACCTTTGGGGTGCCCGAACTCATCGATGGCATTGAGTTCGCCGTCATCGCCATGGGTCTCTTTGGCTTTTCAGAGATCATCTACAACCTCAAGACCCAAGAGGCCCGAGACCTGCTCAAAGAAAAAGTCACCGACCTCGTTCCCTCAAGACAAGACGTTCGCCGCGCCGCGCCCGCAGTGTTAAGGGGCACCATGCTCGGGTCCTTCCTTGGCGTGTTACCTGGTGGTGGGGGAATCCTCAGCTCGTTCGCGGCCTATGCGATTGAGAAAAAGATCTCCAAGCACCCCGAGGAGTTCGGCAAAGGGGCCATCGAGGGCGTGGCCGGACCGGAGTCGGCCAACAACGCCGGCGCGCAGACCTCCTTCATTCCAGTGCTCACACTCGGAATCCCCACCACACCGGTCATGGCGCTGATGGTGGCGGCCATGATGATTCACGACGTGCAACCCGGTCCCCAGGTCATGACCGCCAACCCCAGCCTCTTCTGGGGGCTCATCGTCTCGATGTGGGTTGGAAACTTCTTTCTGGTGATTCTCAACCTGCCCCTTATTGGCATCTGGATCAAACTCCTGCAGGTGCCTTACCGGCTGCTGTATCCGGCCATCCTCATCTTCTGCTGCATCGGCGCCTACAGCATCAACAACAGCGTCTGGGATGTCCTGATGATCATTCCCTTTGCGATCCTCGGCTACTACTTCAAGAAGTGGAAATGCGAGCCCGCCCCACTTCTGTTGGGATTCATCCTGGGCGAAATGATGGAGGAATACCTGCGTCGGGCACTCACGCTCTCGCGAGGCGACTGGTGGGTATTGCTCGATCGCCCCCTGTCGGCCACCTTGCTCGGCATTGCAGCAGCTCTCATCATCCTGATGCTCTTGCCGTCCATTCGCAAAAAGCGTGCCCAGGCCTTCGAGGGCGAGCAGGACTAGGCGGTCATTCGGAGCGCTGTAGAGAGAGAATGGCCGTCTTCACCAACCTAGATTCGAAGGATGTCTCTGCCCTGCTCGCTGAATTCGACATTGGAGTGCTGCGCCATTTCGAAGGAATCTCCGCAGGAATTGAGAACACCAATTACTTCGTTGACACCGACCAAGGCCGCTAAGTCCTCACCAGATTCGAGAAGCTCCCCGCCAAGGAGTTGCCCTTTTATTTGGGCCTAATGGAGCACCTGGCCCACAAGGGCTTTGACTGCCCGGCCCCCCATCGCAGTCAATCGAACGCCCTCTTCACTCAGTTTCAGGGCAAACCTCTGGCCTTTGTTCGGCGCCTCAAAGGCCGCGAGCTCAACA
>DAIPXU010000175.1:0-2488 GCA_036783055.1 Burkholderiaceae bacterium
CAACAATAGTCGCCAGTGCATTAGTCGACGAAGGCGGGGCGAGATCCACCCGAGCAGCGGGCGAGAGATGAAAAACCTCCATTCGATGCGCCGGCTGCAAGGCCTCAGCAAGAGAATCATTCGTAACCCCCAATGAATGGAGCAGAGCCATGGAAGCGGGCGAGATGGCATATGCGCGGGCCTGCGCGCCGTCTTCTCGCTTAGTAGGTTCCGGCGGGGCAAACCATTGCACCGCAAAGCCCTTCTTGGCCAGTGCAACCGAGGCGAGCGCACCGACAATGCCGCCGCCAACCACGGTGGCTTGGGTGGCCGAGCGGGGCATCGTCACTTCAGGGCCCGCCATCCAATGTCTCTACGGCAATGCATGCCCTCGAACTTCACCTGTTCTACCAATCGGTAGGCCTGGGCCTGGGCATCCCGAAGGCTGTTGCCCATGGCCGTGGCGCAGAGCACCCGCCCGCCCGAAGTCAAAAGGGTTCCATCTTTCATCTGCGTTCCTGCATGAAACACCACCGCATCTGCAGTGGGCTTGGGAAGGTTGTGGATGGCATCGCCCACCCGGGGCGCCTCGGGGTAGTTCTGGGCAGCGACCACCACACCAACCGCGGGCCGGTTGTCCCAGAGGGTGTCGGCGAGTTCGTGCACCTGATTGAGTTGGCCTGCAATCGCCTTTTCAAGCAGCACGGTGAAGTCGCCCCGCATGCGAAGAAAGATGGGCTGCGTCTCGGGGTCGCCCATGCGGCAATTGCATTCCACCACTCGGGGCTCTTCTTTGTGAATCATCAGACCCGCATAGAGAAAGCCGGTGTAGGGCGTGCCCTCGGCCTTCATGCCCTTGAGAACCGGCCGAATCACCTCGCGCATCACTCGCGCAAACACCTTGGGTGTCACCACGGGCGCGGGCGAATAGGCCCCCATGCCACCGGTGTTGGGGCCGGTATCGCCATCGCCCACCCGCTTGTGGTCTTGGCTGGTGGCCAATGCAAAGGCCTCCTCGCCATCACACATCACAATGAAGCTCGCCTCTTCGCCCTGAAGGAAGTCTTCGATCACCACGCGCGCGCCAGCATCGCCAAAGCGATTGCCAAGCAGCATGTCATCAATGGCCGCATGGGCCTCTTCGAGGCTTGTGGCCACCACGACACCCTTGCCAGCGGCCAGGCCATCGGCCTTGATCACAATGGGCAAGCCTGGGAACTTCTCGCTCTGGGCACTTGCATAGGCGCGCGCCTGCGCGGCATCAGAGAAGGTTTCGAAGTCGGCAGTGGGAATGCCATGGCGTTTCATGAATTGCTTGGCGAAGTCCTTTGAAGCCTCGAGTTGAGCGGCGGCCTGGCTGGGACCAAAGACCTTCAAGCCCCTTCCCCTAAAGAGATCGACTATGCCCGCGGCCAAGGGCGCCTCGGGCCCGACCACCGTCATGGCAATGCCCTCCTTCACCACAAAGTCGGCGAGTTCGGTCATCTGCTTGACTGGGTCGATGGGCACATTGACAAGGTCTGGGTCCTGCGCAGTGCCACCGTTTCCTGGCGCCACATAGACCCGCTGAACCCGCTTGGAGCGCGCGATCCGCCAGGCCATTGCATGCTCACGGCCACCGCCTCCCACCACCAGAATCTTCATGTCTTCCTCGCCCTAATCAATGGCCGCATTGGAATAGACCGCCTGAACATCATCGAGTGACTCCAGGGCATCCAAAAGCTTCTGCATCTTGGCGGCATCCTCGCCCTGCAATTCGGCCTGGTTATCGGGCCGCATGGTGACCTCGGCCAGTTCAGGCTTCAGGCCCTTGGCCTCGCGCGCCGCACGACTGCGCCCCAGGTCCGCTGGCCCCCAGAGCACCTCAACAGTGCCTTCTTCATCGCCAATGACATCGTCGGCACCGGCCTCCAGGGCGGCCTCCATTACGGCGTCTTCAGAGGTGCCGGGGGCAAAGATCATCTGGCCGCAATGCTTGAACATGAATGAGACCGAGCCATCGGTGCCGAGATTGCCGCCAAATTTCGAGAAGGCATGGCGGACTTCGGCCACCGTGCGGGTGCGGTTGTCGGTGAGGCAATCGACAATCACCGCCGCCCCGGCAATGCCATAGCCCTCGTAACGAATCTCTTCGTAGTCCACTCCATCGAGCTGGCCGGTGCCGCGCTTGATCGCGTCGGTGACTTTGTCTTTGGGCATGTTGGCATCGCCCGCCTTGTCCATGGCCAGCCGCAGCCGTGGGTTGGTGGCCGGGTCGGCACCGCCCATCTTGGCCGCCACCGCCTAGCGCGGCGCGTCACGCGAGGACTATGCGCGCATCTTCGCCCTGATCGGCACTACCGGCGTGGGCAAGACGACGAGCACGTCCAAGCTCGCGGCCAGCTTCGCCGCGCGCCACGGCGCGGGTCAGCTGGGCCTGATCACGCTGGACGCGTACCGCATGGCCGGGCAGGAGCAGTTGCGCTCGTACGGCCGCATCCTGGGCGTGCCGGTGCACACCGCGCACGAC
>DAIPXU010000176.1:0-2477 GCA_036783055.1 Burkholderiaceae bacterium
GGCGAGCACAACGGCCGAGGCAGCCATGGCCTCCACCTGACTGGTCTCTAGGTTGAGTGCATAGAGGCCATAGCAGGACTTGGTGGGCTTGCTTGCACCGGGCTTGCGGTGCGATAGGTGCCTGCGGGTGATGAGATCGACCGCCATCCAGCCTTCGAGCAATTGAATATTCTTGTGGGCCCTGGCTTGCTCGAGCAGGGTCTCGTGAATGGCTTTGCCGGTGGCGTCTGCTGCGTGGGCAATGCGCCGATGGGAGTGGCCACCTTCCTTCACGAGGTGAAGACCACTGGGACCCGATGGATCGGTGGTGAAGGGCACGCCTTTGTTTTTCAGCCAATGAATGGCCTGTGCGCTCTCTTGGGCAATGTGCTTGGCAACGGGCGCGACCACCAAGCCTGCACCGGCCTCGATGGTGTCGGCCACATGGGCCTCGATGTTGTCGTTGGCATCAAGGACTCCAACAATTCCTCCCTGCGCCCAGGCCGTGGCCGCCTCGCCCAGGCGTCGCTTGGCAAGAATTACAACGGGCATGCGGTCTGCGATTTCGAGTGCCACTGCCAGTCCCGCCAAACCAGAGCCCACAATCACAACGGGCTGGGTCTCGTTGGGTTTGGGTGCGGTGTATGACGAGGAGTGAATCGAGGCCGCGGGGTTTGCTTTGGAGGGACTTGGGCTGTTCATTCTGAAGTGGGAAGGCGCCTGCGGACAGGAGGGCCCCAATCCCGAACCGGGCGGTTCAGGTGGGCGAGGTCAGCTGGGCTTCGGGTTCATCCGACGGGGGACGATCACGCCCACCCAGCAATTTCCAAGCCCTTGGTTCCAACATTGGTTCAGAGAAGTAAAAGACCCCCGAGCCACAGGCAACTTGAGCATAGGCTGGTGCAGCGGCGCATGCAAGCAAATACCCGTTCACGCGAGAAGTCTTGCAAGGTCTTCTGAGGGGTTGGCCACTGCATCGGCCCCCCACTCAGACACTGGCCGATCGCTTGAGCAGAAGCCGAATGCAGCAGCCATGGTAAAACAGCCTGAATTGAATCCACTCTGAATATCGCGGAAGTCATCGCCCACATAGACCACGGCCTCTGCGGGCAACTGCAGCTGTGCAATGGCATGTCGAAGCGGCGCCGGGTGGGGCTTGGCATGTTCGGTGGTGTCACCACTCACACAGACTGCAAGCCGCGTGCGCAGGCCCAGGTCGTCGATGAGGGGCTCGGTGAAACGCTTGAATTTATTGGTGACGATGCCCCAGAGCATGCCTTGGCTCTCGAGGCTCTGAATGATGGGTTCGAGTCCGGGCATGAAGGCGGTGTGTCGGCTGAGGTCGCGCTGGTAGATATTTAAGAACTCGTCGCGCAGAGACTCAAACTCGGGCGCATCCCATTCGACACCCAGTGCCTTCTGAATCATTCCTCTGGCGCCCTTGGATGCATAGGGACGAAGTTCCTCAATAGCCATGGGGGGCAGGCCCTGCTGGCGACGCAACTCATTGGCCACGCCGCCCAGATCGGCCGCAGTGTCGAGCAGGGTGCCATCGAGATCAAACAGCACCGCGCGGCGGTGGTGGGCATGCCAGCGCGCACGCCAGTCTGGCCTGGGCTTGGGCTCAGGCCAATCCTTGATTTGCAGATCCGGATTGGTGCGAAGCGAGGGCTGGCTCATGCCGGCTTGCGACAGGCCATGATGTAGTTCACATCGGTGTCGCGCGAGAGCGAATAGACCTTGGTGAGTGGGTTGTAAGTCATGCCAATGAGTTCCACAACCTCAAGGCCGGCCTCGCGGGCGAAGCGCGCAAGTTCCGAAGGGCGAATGAATTTCTCGTAGCTGTGGGTGCCTTTGGGCAGGAGTCGCAGCACGTACTCGGCGCCAACAATGGCAAAGAGCCAACTCTTCGGGTTTCGATTGATGGTGGAGAAGACCAGGCCTGCACCGGGGCGGGCGAGGTCCGCACAACTCTTAACCACAGCTGCAGGGTCGGGCACATGCTCGAGCATTTCCATGCAGGTCACGAGATCGAAGCGGCCGGGATGTTGCTGCGCGAAGTCCTCGGTGGAAATAACGTGGTAATCCACGGGCACACCCGATTCCATGCTGTGGAGTTGCGCCACACGAATAGATTTCTCTGCGAGGTCAATGCCGGACACCTTGGCACCTCGCCGGCCCATGGCCTCGGCAAGAATGCCCCCGCCACAGCCGACGTCTAAGACCTCTTGGCCCTTAACGGGAAAGCGCCCATCGATCCAATCGAGACGAAGTGGGTTGATTTCGTGCAGGGGACGAAACTCGCTGCTGGGATCCCACCAGCGACTCGCCAGCGCACTGAACTTCTCGAGTTCAATGGGATCGACGTTGCTCGAACTCACTGGCTTACTTGGCGGTTTTGCTGCCGTTTACTGCTATGGTCACCCGTCGTTTCTGTGCTCGGCCCTCTTTGGTTGTGTTGTTGGCCACTTTTTGCAACTCCCCCTGGCCCTCCTCAC
>DAIPXU010000177.1:0-2458 GCA_036783055.1 Burkholderiaceae bacterium
TCTCCTGACGCTCTCTCTCCAGCCGCTCTCGCTCGGCGCGGTCTGCTGCCGCTTTCTTGGCCTGCAACTCCTGTTTCTTCCTTTTCTCGAGCGCCAGATCCGACTCAGAGGGCGCGGGTACTGAGGGTTTGGGGTCTGCGGCCTTGGGTGCAGGGGCCTGTTGGAGCGGTGGTTGCGCAGAGGGTGGCAGCTCGGCGGTAAGACTAGACCAGAGCTCGTCCTGCACCGGCGGGGGCTCGTCAAGGCGCCAATCCACAGAAACCAACAGCGCCGCAGCCAACAAGAGATGCGCCGCAACGGAGAGAATGAGCGGCAGGGCGAGGGGTTCAGGGCGTCGCTGCTGATTGGCCACCATGGCCGGGGCTACTCCTGCCTGACTGCGAGACCGACTCGGGCAATGCCCTGAGACTGCAGCAGATTGAGTGCTTGCACCACGCTGTCGTAACGCACATCGCGTTCGGCCAGAATAATCACCGGGGCCGAGGCATCCGCCTGCATGGCCTGCACCGCTGCGACCAACTCCGAACGGGTGACTCGCTTCTCTTCAGCGCCTTGTTCGCGCTTGCGAACTGCGTGACTGCCGTCCTTTCGAATAATGACCTCGACTGCGGCTACATTCTGTTGAGAGGACTGCCCGACCCGGGGAAGATCGATGCTTCCGGTGACGATCATGGGTGCGGTCACCATGAAGATAATGAGCAAGACCAGTGTGACGTCGATGTAAGGCACGACGTTGATCTCACTCATCATTCGGCGGCGTCCGCGCCGACTGCTCTGCGTACCCGTGGCCATGGTCAGTGCTGTCGGTGCAGAATGTTTGAGAACTCTTCCATGAAGGTCTCAAAGCGGTTGGAGAGGCGATCGATGTCGGTTGCGTAGCGGTTGTAGGCCACCACCGCTGGAATGGCAGCGAAGAGGCCGATGGCTGTGGCCACCAGCGCCTCGGCAATGCCGGGCGCAACGCTTGCAAGCGTTGCCTGCTGGACATTCGCAAGCCCCGTGAAGGCGTGCATGATTCCCCACACGGTTCCAAAGAGTCCGATGTAGGGGGAGACCGAACCGACCGTGGCCAAGAAAGGCAGGCCATGCTCGAGGGAGTCGAATTCACGTTGACTGGTCGCGCGCATGGCACGACGGGCGCCTTCCAGCATGAGACTGGGGTCGGCTTTGGACTGCTGTCGCAGCTTCAAGAACTCGCGCATGCCTGCCTCAAAGACTCGAGAGAGCCCTTGGCCATAGACGCCCTGGCTGGTCCTCTCATAGAGTGCCATGAGCTCGCCCCCCGACCAGAAGGCCTCTTCGAAGGAGTCGGTCTGGCGATTGATCTCGCGAATACTCAGTAGCTTCTTGAAGATCACGGTCCACGAAGAAATCGAGAGCACCACCAGCAGGAGCATCACCAGTTGAACTGGAATGGTGGCCTGAAGAATGAGGGTGGCAATCGAGAGGTCAGTGGCTGCAGGGGTCATGGTCCATCCTTGTTAGAACAAGCTTGCGTCGTTGGTTTGTGGGGCAACGCGGTTGAAGTGTCGCCATGTCTGCTCCGTGGCCATTCGGCCGCGTGGCGTTCGTTGCAGGAATCCCTGCTGAATAAGGTAGGGCTCGAGTACATCTTCAATCGTGTCCTTTGACTCGCCGATTGCAGCGGCCAGGTTCTCCAAGCCCACAGGTCCGCCACTGAATTTATCCAGTATCGCCAAGAGAAGCTTCTGGTCCATGAGGTCGAAGCCCTGGTGATCGACTTCAAGCATGGCCAGGGCGGCCTGGGCAACGGGCAGGTCGATTTGTGGCGAGGACTTTACCTGGGCGTAGTCGCGTACTCGCCGAAGAAGCCGATTGGCTACGCGCGGGGTGCCACGAGAGCGCCGGGCAATCTCCTGCGCACCATCGGCACTCACCTCTACATTTAGGAGAGAGGCCGATCGGTGGACGATGGTGGCGAGGTCGTGGGTGTCGTAGAACTCCAGTCGACCAACAATTCCGAAGCGATCTCGAAGCGGATTGGTGAGCATTCCCGCTCGCGTTGTTGCGCCCACCAGAGTAAAGGGCTGCAGGTCGAGCTTGATGGACCGTGCAGCGGGCCCCTCTCCGATCATGATGTCGATCTGATAGTCCTCGAGCGCCGGATAGAGTATCTCCTCCACCACCGGGCTGAGCCGGTGAATCTCGTCGATGAAGAGCAGGTCGTTTCGTTCGAGGTTGGTGAGCAGGGCCGCGAGGTCGCCCGGTCGTTCAAGCACAGGCCCCGAGGTCTGCCGCAGGTTGACCCCCATCTCTCTTGCAAGAATATGGGCAAGGGTGGTCTTGCCAAGCCCCGGTGGTCCGAAAAGACGCACGTGGTCCAAGGCCTCTTCTCTCTGCCGGGCCGCCTGGATAAAAATCTGAAGTTGCTCCTTGACCTTGGGCTGCCCGATGTAAGCTTCGAGTCGCTGGGGGCGAAGTGCCCTCTCAATCTTCT
>DAIPXU010000178.1:0-2419 GCA_036783055.1 Burkholderiaceae bacterium
GTGTTGCCCAAGCGTGGCAAGTTCATGGCCACTCTCTGCGCCCTCGCCCAACTGATCTCTCCGGACGATCGGCCCGCAATTCGGAGTTATTTCGAGACCCACTTTATGCCCCATCGGCTCCTGGTCTCGGAGGCCGATGCCGTGCCATCGGGAGAGCGGGCCAATATGGTCACTGGCTACTACGAGCCAGAATTGTTGGGCTCAAGAACCCCAACGGCTCGGTTCACTGTGCCGCTCTACCGCACGCCAAGAGATTTGGTGACGGTGGCCGACGATGGCCGGCACCCAGAGTTGCGTGATTACAAGTGGAAAGGCCAGCAGCTTCGCGATGCCAATGGCCAGGTCTCGGTGGTGCCCTACCCCTCCCGCGGCGAACTGGAGAAGCAGGGCCTGCTGCGCAACAAGGGCTTGGAGATTGTCTATGTGGAAGACCCCACCGAGGCCTTCTTTCTCCAGGTGCAGGGCTCGGGCCGAATCATTCTGGAAGATGGCTCGCTGCTGCGACTGGCCTATGCGAATCAAAACGGGCACCCCTATCGCTCGATAGGACGCTGGCTTGTGGAGCAGGGCGAACTCAGCCTGGCCCAGGCGAGCATGCAGGGCATCAAGCAATGGGTGGCCAACAATCCGCAACGCCGCGATGAGCTCTTTCATCAAAACCCGAGCATGATTTTTTTCAAGGAGCTGCCGAGTTCCACTAAACCCACCGACGGCCCCATTGGTTCGCTGGGGGTGCCCATTACCGCCGGCCGCTCCATCGCCATCGACCCCCGTTATGTCGCCCTTGGTTTGCCGGTGTTTCTCTATACAAGCCTGCCCAACACTGGGCCCATTGCCCGATTGGTAATGGCCCAGGACACGGGCTCGGCCATTCTGGGTCCGCACCGAGCTGACTTCTTCTTTGGCTCTGGACAGGCCGCAGGAGAGTTGGCGGGCCGCATGCGGGCCGAGGGCGAGATGGTTCTGCTGCTGCCGCGCCTGCCGTAAACTGGCGCCTATCGCGGGGATGCCAATAAGAAGACGAGTCTCGGTATGTCAACCACCACCAGCAATACCACCAGCACCAGCGCAGAAGAAAAGATTTCAATCGCCACTGCCTTGAATCAACTGGTGGCCCGACAGGATCTCTCTAGAGAGCAGATGCTCTCGGTGATGCGACAGGTCATGGCTGGCGAGGTGCCCCCCGCCCCCCTGGCGGCGCTCTTGTTGGCCCTGCGGGTCAAGCGCGAATCGGTGGTTGAGATTGCCGCGGCTGCCGAGGTGATGCGCGAGTTCGCCACACCGGTGCCTGTGAACCTCAATGACATTCCCAACCTCGTGGACCTCTGCGGCACGGGTGGCGATGGTGCCCACACATTCAATATCTCCACCACGGCCATGTTTGTGGCGGCCGCCGCGGGTGCCAAGGTGGCCAAGCATGGTGGGCGGGCGGTGTCATCCAGCACGGGCAGTGCCGATGTCTTGGAGGGGCTGGGCGCGAACATTCACTTGCCACCCCAGAAGGTGGCCGACTGCATTCGAAGTGTGGGCGTGGGCTTTATGTTTGCACCCAACCACCACACGGCCATGAAGCATGTGGCCCCAGTGCGCAAAGAGCTTGGTGTGCGCACCATGTTCAATATTCTGGGGCCGCTCACCAACCCCGCGGGGGCCAGGCATCAACTCATGGGGGTGTTCTCTACCGAACTCGTGCGCACCCAGGCCGAGGTTCTGAGAAGCCTGGGCTCCAAGCATGTGATCGTGGTGCATGCCAAGAACGGCCTGGATGAAATCGCCATCGATGGCGAGACCTACATGGCCGAGCTCACTGCTTCGGGTGATATCAATGAGCGGATGGTCTTTGCCCAGCAATTCGGCATTGATGCGTATTCCGCAGAGCAACTTCAAAAGGGCCTGGGGGCTCGCTCACTCGATGAGGCCAAGGCACGCATGGTCTCGGCCCTGTCGAACGAACCCGGGCCTGCTCGAGACATTGTTCTGATGAATGCAGCCGCTGCATTGTGGGCGGCCGATGTGGCGAGCAGCTTTGCCGATGGCCTTCGCCAGGCGCGAGACGCCATTGAATCAGGCGCGGCTAGTAAGAACCTCGATGAGTTTGTGGAATTAGCCAAGGCGGACGCTTGCGCGCCGATATCCTCGAGCGGATTCTGGCCACCAAGGCCCAGGAGCTTGCACAGGCCAAGGCCAAGGTTTCACTGGCTGAGTTGCAGCGGCGCGTAAAAGAGCAGTGTGCGGCAGGCCAGGAAGCGCAATCGTTTGCGCCCCGCGGCTTTGAGCGTGCCCTGCGTGCTGACATTGCTCGGGGTTAACCTGCAGTCATTGCCGAGATTAAGAAGGCCAGTCCCTCCAAGTGAGTGATTCGTCAGAACTTCATTCCTTCTGAGAGTGCCCAGCAGTACTATGCCGCAGTGGCCACTTG
>DAIPXU010000179.1:0-2418 GCA_036783055.1 Burkholderiaceae bacterium
AGCATGCCCCCATCGGGGGGTCCACCGCTGAAGAAGGCGGACGCATCACAAGGGGGCTTCATATTGCATTGAAGTCCGGCAACTTCGGCGGCGACGATTTTTTTACCAAGGCGTTTGCCATTCTGAGCGCGCATGGCTAGAACCAAGATCACCACTGAGTATGACGCAAGGCAGGCCATCTGCGAGATGGGTCGCCTGCTGTTCACGCGCGGCTACGCCCACGCCACCGCAGGCAACATCAGCATTCGCCTCAACGAAGAAACCTTCATCACCCCCACCGATGCATGCCTGGGCCTGCTCGACCCCGAGTCCCTCGCAAAGATCGATGCCCAAGGCACACAGGTCTCTGGTGAGCGCGCGAGCAAGACCATCGCGCTGCACCGAGCCATTTACGAGCAATCGAGCCAGTTGGGTATTCAGACCAACTGCATCGTTCACACCCACAGCACTGCCGCCGTGCTCATGAGCATGCTTGTGGAGCAACGCGCGGGCAAAGAGTTGCTCGACCCCATCACGCCTTACTTCGTCATGAAGGTGGGCCATGTGCCGCTCATTGCCTATGCCCGCCCCGGTGCGCCCGAAGTGATCAACGAAGTCACCCAACAGATGCACGACTACTCGAAAGCCGGCACGCCCATATCGGCAGTGATGCTCACACGACTCGGTCCCGTGGTCTGGGGGAGCAACCCACTCGAGGCCATGGCCCGACTCGAAGAGCTCGAGGAAACCGCAAGGCTTGCCTTTCAATATTCCATGCGCTCGGCCCCACCGCTCAAGCCACTCGAGGAAAACCAGCTCAAGGCGCTTCGCAGTCAGTTCCAAGCCCGCTGGTAGATCGGTCGAGCCCGTGTCGCAGAACCCCTCATTGGCGCAACTGCAATCGGGCTTGGCGGACTCGCTCAAAGAAGGGGCCATCGACCTCCTTGCCAACCCCGCCGACACAGCGCCCTACTGCACCGATTGGCGTGGCCGGTTCACAGGCCAGCCATTGGCGATTGCCTTCCCCAAAACTACGGCCGCGGTTCAAGAAACCGTGAAAGCCTGCTTGGCCCAGGGCATTCCAATCGTGACCCAGGGAGGCAACACTGGCCTCTCGGGTGGGGCCACCCCAGACAAAAGTGCCAGTCAATTGCTTCTGAACCTCTCCAAGCTCAACCGCATTCGTGACATCGATCTTGAGAATGCAACCATCACCGTAGAGGCAGGTGTCACCCTTGAGCAAGTCCAGTTGCAAGCGCAGCAACACGGGTTCCTATTCCCGGTTGATCTCACCGCACGCGGCTCGGCCACAATCGGCGGTCTGTTGGCCACGAACGCAGGCGGCACTGCCGTCGTTCGTTATGGCAATGCGCGTCGCCAGTGCCTGGGCCTCGAGGTGGTCACCGCCTCGGGAGAGTTATGGTCTGGCCTTCGTGGCCTTCGAAAAGACAACACGGGGTACGACCTGCGCGATCTATACATCGGCTCCGAGGGCACCCTGGGCATCATCACCGCGGCCGTTCTCGCACTCGAGCCCGCGCCCAAGGGCCTCTGCACTGCATGGGTCGAAGTGGAGAATATTTCCAAGGCCATCGCCCTGCTTCAAGAGACCAAACAGCGGCTCGGCAGCCTGCTCACCGCATTCGAATTAATGAGTCCCACTGCACTCGCGCCAGTGCTTGAATACTTCCCCGAGCAAGCCGGTCCCCTTCGTTATGAACGACTAACGCAAAACGCCCATCCGCAGACCACTCATCATTGCGTTCTCATCGAATCGAGCAGTCAGGTCTCGCAGTCCCATGCACAAGAGACCCTCGAGCAATCTCTCGCCAACAGCCTCGAGGGAGGGCTGGCACTCGATGCCATCACCGCCCAGTCCCTTTCACAGGCCCAATCCTTCTGGCATCTGCGCGAGCAGATCACCATGGCCGCGGCAGAAGACGGGCCGCAAATAAAACTCGACGTCGCGCTGCCCATCTCACGCATCAATGACTTCTGCGAGGAAATGGCGCTCTCACTGCAACAAGAATTGAGGGGACTGCGACTCTCCAATTTCGGGCACCTGGGCGATGGGAATCTTCATTTCAATCTGGCCGCTCCCAGTGATTGGTTGAGGGGTCTTGCACGCAACGAACGGCATGCCAAGGCAAAGGCCTTTGTCGATGAGTTCGAGCCCAGGCTTCGTCGACGGGTCCACGATGCGGTCATGGCAAGAGGTGGCTCGATTAGTGCCGAGCATGGGCTGGGGCAGCTGCGCCGAGATGAGGCCGCCCACTACAAGTCTCCGGTCGAAATGGCGCTGATGCGGGCCATCAAACATGCGCTCGACCCACAAAACCTTCTGAATCCTGGCAAGGTCATTGCCAAACAAGGGCTAGTTGATGAAATATCATAAAGACGTGATTCATTGAATAGTAAATTAAAAAAACCAATTTATAA
>DAIPXU010000180.1:0-2414 GCA_036783055.1 Burkholderiaceae bacterium
GAGCCCTTGCCGTAGGGCTGGGTGCCTTTGACTTTTGCACGACCATGGTCTTGAAGCGCACCAGCGACAATCTCCGAGGCAGAGGCCGAGCCCGCATTGACCAGCACCACCATGGGCAGTGATCGCGCTGCTTCAGAGAGCCCTGCAAGCGGATCCCGACCTCCGCGTTGGAAGTCCTCTGGTCGTGTCCGGAAACTGCGCTTGGCATCGGGCTGCCGACCATCGGTGGTCACCACCACCTGATCGCCCTTGAGGAAGGCGGCCGAGACGCCCACCGCCGAGTGGAGCAAGCCACCAGGGTCGTTACGCAGGTCGAGAATGATTCCCTTGACTGGCTGTTTGGGGTTGGACTGCGCCGATGCGAGCTGCTTGTTGAGGTGGGTGACGAGGTTCTCGACAGTCTGCTCTTGGAATTGCGCGATTCGAACGTAGGCATAGCCCGGAGCCACCCAGCTGGATTTCACGCTCTGGACCTTGATGACATCTCGAACAATCGTGATCACGATTGGCTGATTGACCCCCTTGCGCGAGATCGTTAGCTCAATGGAGGTCTTGGGCTTGCCACGCTTTAACTTGACGGCATCCGACAGATTCATTCCCTTGGTGGCCTTGTCGTTGATCTTGATGATCAGATCGCCTGCCTTTACGCCGGCCCGATCGGCGGGCGTGTCCTCAATGGGTGCAACCACCTTCACGAACCCGTCTTCCACCCCAACCTCGATGCCCAGGCCCCCAAATTCACCTTGGGTGCCCACCTGCAGTTCTTTGAAGGCCTCCGCGTCCAGGTAAGCCGAGTGCGGATCCAGTCCAGACAACATCCCGCTGATCGCCTCGGTGATGAGTTTCTTGTCCTCAACCGATTCGACGTAGTTGGATTTGATGGCGCCATAAACCTCAGCGAACTGCCTGAGCTCATCGACGGGCAGCGATAGCTTGGCTTCGCGTTGCGCAAGGGCCGAGACCCCCATGCTGAGCAGTACGCCGCTGATGACTCCGCTGGAGACCCAGCCGATTATTTTTAGTCGAGGATGAATCTGTCCGCTCATGTGCTTGCCGCCTTTAGGGAGCGCCCCTGGTTAATCACCGCATTCATTGCCGATTCAATTTCTGAGGGATCGGCGAGGTATCGACGGGACTGAAGAGTCAGATGATGATCGAATTCCATCACCATGGGCTGGGCCGTCGGAATATTTAAATCGATGACCTCGTCATCACTCAGGCCTTCAAGAATCTTAATCAGGGCCCGAAGCGAATTGCCGTGGGCCGTAATGAGCACCCGCTGCCCCGTCTTGAGGGCTGGCTCTACACGACTGCGCCAGAAGGGCTCCACCCGGGCCACCGTATCTGCGAGGCACTCCGAGGTGGGCACCTCATTGGGTCCGAGATGGGCGTAGCGCGGATCGTGCCCCTCCCAGGCCGGGTCGTCCTTGCCCATGGCATCGGGCCGCACACTGAAGGAGCGTCTCCAGATCAGAACCTGGTCTTCGCCGTGAAGGCGGGCGGTCTCGGCCTTATTGAGTCCCGCAAGGACGCCGTAGTGCCGTTCATTGAGCCGCCAGTCCTTCTCCACTGGAATCCACATCTGATCAATTGTGTCGAGGGCAATCCAGCAGGTTCGAATGGCCCGTTTCAAGACCGATGTGAAGGCGATGTCAAAGGCAAAACCATGTTGCTTGAGCAGGAGCCCCGCGCGCCGGGCCTCCTCGCGCCCAGCCTCGGTCAGATCGATGTCAACCCATCCTGTAAAACGATTCTCGAGATTCCATTGGCTCTGTCCGTGCCGAAGCAATACAACGGGCGCAGTCATGACAAAAGGGTCCTAGGCAATTTGAAAGTGCCCCCATTCTATAATCGCGGCTTATTTCTCAACGCCCCTGCGCAGGAAAAGCCACCGTGGAGTTTTTTGTCGACAATATTGTTCTGGTGATTGCCGCCTTTGTGAGCGGCGCCCTCTTGGTATGGCCCCTGGTGGTCAAGAACACCCTGGCCAAGGAGATCAATACCTTGGCTGCCACCCAACTCCTCAATTCGCGCGATGCCGTCATGGTGGACATCCGCGAGTCCAGTGAGCATTCGCGGGGAGTCATTCCGCAGGCCCGACTCATTCCAATGTCCGAAATGGAGTCCAAGAGCGCGGGCCTTCTCAAAGAGTGCGAATCCGGCAAGGGCGGTGCCAAGCCGGTGATTCTCGTCTGCGCCAGTGGTCGGCGGAGTAACTCCATGGGCCGGCAACTCAGGAAACAAGGGTTCCCGGAGGTCTACAGCTTGGAAGGCGGTATTGATGCATGGAAGCAGGCGGGCTTGCCCATTTCCTCGAAGGTCAAGACATGAACAAAGTTCGGATGTACACCACCGCGGTCTGCCCCTTCTGTCAGCGAGCAGAGATGCTCCTCAAGCACCGCGGCGTGGAAGGA
>DAIPXU010000181.1:0-2366 GCA_036783055.1 Burkholderiaceae bacterium
CATCGATAACCTTAAGGTCACCGTCAATGGCAACGAGGCCAGGGCCCTGTTTCGGCAGTCGTACCGGTCGGACAAGTTCCAAAGCGTCGACCAAAAGGAATTGGTCTGGACGCGAGAGGGTGGTCGACTGGTCATCGTCGCCGAGAATAGTCGCGACTAAGAAGGGCCTTCTCCCCGAGGTGAACCTAGGGTTATTGCGGGGTCGGTGCCTCGCCCATGTCTGCCCCCTTTGCCTACACTTAAGCGTTTGATCAACAAGGAGTCCACAGACATGAGTAAGAATTCAATTCGCCCAATCGCCCGTCGCACCGTTCTGCAGGGCATGGGTGTGGCTGCAATGATTGCACTCTCGCCCGCTGTCGCGCAGAGCAATTACCCCGACAAGCCCGTCACCATGGTGGTGCCTTTCGCCGCTGGTGGTCCGACCGATACAGTGGCCCGGTCACTGGCCCAGGCCATGGAGAAGAGCCTTGGGCAGCCTGTGGTCGTTGAGAACAAGCCCAGTGCCGGCGGAATTGTTGCTCCCGCGGAGATCGCGCGCTCCAAGCCCGACGGCTACCGAATTCTTATTCACCACATTGGCATGTCAACAGCACCTGCCCTCTATCGGAAGCTCTCCTACAAGCCCTTAGAGGACTTCGAGCACCTGGGTCTCGTCAACGGCGTGCCCATGACTCTTATTGCCCGGCCCGACTTTCCAGCCAACAATATGGCCGAGCTCATGACCTATGTGAAGGCCAACGCCAAAAAGATTAATTTGGCCAACGCTGGTCTGGGTGCCGCTTCCCACCTATGTGGCCTGATGTTCCAGTCCGCCATCAACACGCCGCTGACCACCGTTCAGTACAAGGGCACCGGCCCCGCCATGACCGACCTCATTGGCGGCCAGACGGACATCATGTGTGACCAGACCACGAACACCACCACCCAAATCAAGGGTGGTCGGGTCAAGGCCTATGCAATCACTACCCCCAAGCGTCTTGAGACCTTGAAAGAGGTTCCCACCGCAGCAGAGGGCGGCCTCAAGGGATTTGAGTTCACTGTGTGGCACGGCCTCTACGCCCCCAAGGGCACGCCGGCAGACATCACGGGCAAACTCAATAACTCGCTGCGTGCTGCATTGAAGGACGAGGGCTTTCGCAAGCGCATGGCCGAGCTCGGCGCCGAGAACTTCCCCGAGAGCCAGCAGACACCAGCAGAGCATCGCAAGCTCTTGGCCAGTGAAATTGCCCGTTGGGGCAAGTTGATTGCCGCAGCTGGGGAATTCGCTGACTAACAAAACCAGTGTACCTAGCCAGTCGACTGGCTCGACGGCTCACTCACCGCAAAGTAAAAAGGGCCCGCGCATGCGGGCCCTTTCTTTCCCCCTTTGGGTCGATCAAGAAAGCGGCGACTCTACTGCGTCGACTCTCCCCTGGCCCAGAATGAATGACCCTTGCGAAGGAGTCGGAGGCAGACACGCAAAGCGAAAAAGCCCAGCAAGATGCCGGTGAGGTCCCCCCAGACCATCCAGGCCAGCTCCTGCACGTGACGCACATCCCCAAAGGAGCTCGCCCAAAAAACGCCATGGACCAGCGCGTTGAGAATGCTGCTCAGAGCGCCCACGGCCACGAGAGACGCCCAATTGAGCGCCAGAGGATTCTGACGAAATGCCCACTGGCAGAAGCAGACAGCGGTCCACACACCAGCGGTGGAGAGAAAAGCATGGGCCATCGAGACATGCCAGGCATCCCCGGTAATGAGAACCCCGCACAGGAATGACCCCAAAAATATTCCGGCTGCACCCGCAGCGCCAGCAACCAGGAGCGCCACCACCCTTGCAAACGCGGGTAGGAATACCGCCGCAATTCGGTCAGGGACCACCGGCAGTTGATCAGCGACGATCGAATTCATCCAAAACAGATCTATGAACAAAAGACCAAATGCACCCGCCCTTAGAATCGGATAATCGGGCCTCGCCAAGCCCAAGACTCTTCTTGTTGTGTGGGAGGTTACTGCTTGAGAGTCGCGACCCACTGATTGACCCGCTTATCGAGTTTATCGAGCAGAGCAATGGCCTTGGGCGCGGGAGAGACAATCCGTCTGCGAGAATCCACCGCGTCGACCTCAAAATTTAGATAGCCGCAACGCTCGAGCAGTCCGAGCGCCTTATGAATGGTGGCAGGAGAGGCCACACCCGACTGCAGCACGATATGCTGGACGTACATGGGTTGGTGGGGATCATGGTGAGTGACAACCCACTCAAGCACTCTTTGGGTGCGATCATCGAGTTTTTTAACCTCTGCATCGGAGGCAAGCAGGTTGAGCAACTCTCGAAGGATCAACCAAGCGTTCATTCTGTTGGTCTCCTTTCTGTTAAAATGAGA
>DAIPXU010000182.1:0-2362 GCA_036783055.1 Burkholderiaceae bacterium
GATTCTCGCGCTTGGCCTCTGGTTTGGCTTCCGATTTGTTGGCAGGCCTCGGATCAGGCTTGGTGGACTTTGGCACAGCCTATTCGGTTGCAACCGCCGGCGCCTTGGGGGACTCGCCCTTGGGTGGCTCTGCCTTGCCTGGTTCGCTCTTCGATTCGGTTTTAGCCTGCGCCTTTGACTCAGGCTTGGTTGGTGCCGACTTTGCCGCAGCCGCAAGCCCTGGTTCGCCCGCCAGAACAGCGGGCTCATCGCCTGGGCGACCCGCCTCGGGTGCCGAGGGCCAACGAAGAATGAAGTCCTGTGCGAGGGGCCTCGGCTCACTCTCGAGAATGGTCAGTGCAAGACCTGCAGAGGCCGCGCAAAAGATGAAGGCGCCCACGAATCGCCAACGGGCCCGGCGCTTGTGATCGGCCAGTGGGTCGGATGCCGAACCCCTTGAATCGGATAAATCCGCTAAATCTGGCTCGAAGTCAGTGGGCATGGGGAGCGTGCGGGGCCTGGCCTATTTTCTGAGCAACAGACCAGACCGATGCAACTATCAAGAATGATCCGAAGACCACGAGTCTATCACTGGGCTCAGCGAGCGATTGCGCCCGCACGAGCGCCTTCAGCGGACTCGAGTCGATGAAGAATTCGACTGGGGGAAGGCCCTGACGTTTATCGCTGGTGGCTGCACCGAGAACTTCCTGCAGAATCACGCGCAGGGCATCGGCAGAGCGCGCCCGACTCCCAGCCTGCTCATCCGTGAGGTCGGCAAGACACCAGACATCCACACGGGGGTGAAGCCGCTCAAAGACGGCCCTGGCATCCTTATCGGCGAGCAGACCAACCACCGCAATGGTCTTGGGATAAAAACCCATCTGATCGAGGTTGGCCGCCAAGACTCCGGCGGCGTGAGGATTGTGGGCGACATCGAGAACCACAGCCGGTTGACCCGGCAGCACCTGAAAGCGGCCGGGCAGGCTCACCTTGGCAAGGCCCTCACGCACCGCACCCTGCGAGATCGGCAAGCGATCGGCCAGGCATTCGAAGGCTGCCAAAGCGCTGCTGGCATTGAGCAACTGATTGGCCCCGCGAAGTGCCGGATAGGCCAAGGCATTTCGTCGCTGCTGACGACCATTCCATGACCACTGCTGTCGATCGCCCTGAAAGGAGAAATCTCGGCCCAACATGCAGGGCAAGGCGCCTCGTGCCTGGGCCACCTCCATGACAGAAACGGGCGGTGTTGGGTCGCCCACCACAAAGGGCCTGCCCGCACGCGCAATGTGGGCCTTCTCCCAACCAATCTTCTCTCGGGTATCCCCCAGATAGGCCTGGTGATCCAAATCAACCGAGGTGAGAACCGCGGCATCGTTGGCAAGAAGATTCACTGCATCGAGTCGACCACCCATGCCAATCTCGAAGATGGCGAGATCTGGAGGCGATTCATCGACCATGGAGACCGCCGCAAGGGTGACAAACTCGAAGTAACTCAGTGAACTCCCGCAGGCCGCCTGCGCCTTCTCTACCCGAGTAAATGCCTCGATCCAGTCCTTGGCTGTGCTGTTCTCCCCGTTGATTCTCAGGCGCTCTTCGAAACAGAGCAGGTGGGGTGAACTGTAAACCGCGGTCTTGTAACCAGCGGCCAGCGCAATCGATTCCATAAATGCACAGGTCGACCCCTTCCCATTGGTGCCACCGACCACCACCACACTGCAAGAGAGTCGAAGACCCAGGGCATCGAACTGAAATCCCATCTCCCGAGCCACGGGCTCGAGAGAATCGAGAGACATTCGAATGGCAGGCGCCGACTGCTCGAGTCGGGTCAGCCAGCCCTGGAGTGCTTCCTGGTTGGCCGCCGAGTCGATCATTGCGCCAGAGGGTGATTCTTATTAATGAAAAGCGAGGAGGCTGAAAACCGAAGAGGCGGAACGGAGCGCGGAATCAGGCGCTCAGGGCCTGCTGCTGAAGAATGGTGAGCATGCCCGCGAGCTCGTCTCGCATCTGACGGCGATCCACAATGCGATCGACCGCGCCCTTCTCGAGCAAGAACTCGGCGCGCTGGAAGCCCTCGGGAAGACGCTCACGAACGGTCTGCTCAATGACGCGCGGGCCCGCAAAGCCAATGAGTGCCTTGGGCTCTGCAATGACAACATCGGCAACGAAGGCAAAACTTGCCGAGACCCCGCCCATGGTCGGATCGGTGAGCACAGACACATACGGCAGCCTTGCCGTTGCGAGCTGCTGAATGGCCGCAGTGGTCTTGGCCATCTGCATGAGCGAGAGCAGGCCCTCTTGCATTCGAGCACCGCCACTGGCCGCGATGGATATGAAGGGCACTCGATGGGCCAGGGCAGCCTCAACACCTCGAACAAAACGCTCG
>DAIPXU010000183.1:0-2356 GCA_036783055.1 Burkholderiaceae bacterium
CGACAGCGGCTGCTTCGGGAGAACACTCGCAGGCCTGTATAAGCTGGCTTTGCGCCAAATGACGCTTTTCCAGTTATGCTCTTACTTTAGAAAGCTCTCACCTTCGACGATGTGTTGCTCGTCCCAGCTTTTTCAGAGGTTCTGCCCAAAGACACCTCGCTTGCCACCCGCCTAACCCGCAACATCTCGCTCAACATTCCGCTGGTGTCTGCCGCAATGGACACCGTTACTGAGGCCCGTCTGGCCATCGCACTGGCGGAAGAGGGCGGCGTTGGAATTGTCCATAAGAATCTCTCCATCGCAGCCCAGGCCGCGGAAGTCGCCAAGGTCAAGCGCTTTGAGGCGGGGGTAGTCAAAGATCCCATCACCATCGCGCCCGAAATGACCGTTCGTGAGGTCAAGGCCCTGACTGCGGAGCGTCGGATATCAGGTCTTCCCGTCCTCGAGAACGGCGTGGTGGTAGGAATTGTGACCAATCGTGATTTGCGCTTTGAGACCCGCCTGGATCAGGCCGTTCGGGCCATCATGACGCCCCGAGACCGCCTGGTGACCGTCTCCGAGGGCGCCTCGCTCGAGGAAGCCAAGTCACTCATGCATCACCACAGGCTCGAGCGTGTACTCGTGGTTAATGCAAAGTTTGAGCTGCGCGGACTCATTACGGTGAAAGACATTCTCAAGGGGATTGAGCACCCGCATGCCGCCCGCGATGAGCAGGGCAAGCTGCGTGTGGGTGCGGCTGTGGGCGTCGGCGATGGAACCGAAGAGCGTGTCGCAGCCCTTGTGGCCGCTGGCGCTGATGTCTTGGTGGTCGATACCGCCCATGGCCACTCCAAGGGCGTGCTCGATCGGGTGGAGTGGGTCAAGAAGCAGTTTCCGTCGGTGGAGGTGGTGGGTGGCAACATCGCCACAGCCGATGCGGCCAGAGCCTTGGTGGACCGAGGTGCCGATGCCGTGAAGGTGGGCATTGGACCAGGCTCGATTTGCACCACACGAATTGTGGCGGGCGTGGGCGTGCCGCAGATCTCTGCCATCTCGAATGTGGCCAAGGCGCTTCATGGCACCGGTGTGCCCTTGATCGCGGATGGTGGCATTCGTTTCTCTGGCGATATCGCCAAGGCCCTTGCGGCCGGTGCGAGCACTGTGATGATGGGTGGTTTGTTCGCGGGAACCGAAGAGGCGCCTGGTGAGGTGGTTCTCTTTCAGGGCCGCTCCTACAAGGCATACCGCGGAATGGGCTCAGTGGGTGCCATGCAGTCTGGTTCGGCCGACCGTTACTTCCAGGACGAGCAAAGCCCCAGTGCGGACAAGTTTGTACCCGAGGGCATCGAGGGCCGCGGTCCTTACAAGGGCAGCGTCAAGGCGATTCTCTATCAACTCGTTGGTGGCGTTCGCTCGAGCATGGGCTACTGCGGTTGCCGCAGTATTCTTGAGATGCACGAATCAGCGGGCTTTGTAGAAATCACCAGCGCTGGCATTCGAGAGTCTCACGTGCATGACGTGCAGATTACCAAAGAGGCGCCAAACTACCGCGCCGAGTAGTTTGGAACGCCCCAAGTTTTTATGCAGCCTCATCATCGGATTCTGATCCTCGACTTTGGCTCGCAGGTCACCCAGCTCATTGCGAGACGGGTTCGTGAGGCCAAGGTCTTCTGCGAGGTGCATCCCTGCGATGTCACAGACGATTGGATCACCCAATACATGGCAGACGGGCAGTGCCGAGGAATCATCCTCTCGGGCTCCCATGCCAGTGTCTATGAGGAAAGCACCGATCGAGCCCCGTCGAGTGTCTTCTCGCTCGGGATTCCCGTACTCGGAATTTGCTACGGCATGCAGACAATGGCCGAGCAACTCGGTGGTCGGGTGGAGAGTGGTGATCACCGGGAGTTTGGCTATGCAGAGGTTCGTGCGCGGGGGCACACCGCCCTGCTGAAAGACATTGCAGACTTCACCACTGCCGAGGGGCACGGCATGCTGAAGGTCTGGATGAGCCATGGCGATCGTGTCGCTGACTTGCCACCGGGATTCAAGGTCATGGCCTCCACACCCAGTTGCCCAATTGCGGGCATGGCCGATGAGGCGAGGCACTTCTATGGTGTGCAGTTTCATCCCGAGGTGACGCACACGGTGCAGGGCCGGGCCATTCTGGAGCGATTCGTTTTGGATATCTGTGGTGCACGACCCGATTGGATTATGGGGAACTACGTCGAGGAGGCAATCGCCTCTATTCGCAGTCAGGTGGGGGATGAAGAGGTCATCCTCGGTCTCTCTGGCGGCGTGGATTCGTCGGTTGCTGCGGCGCTCATACATCGCGCGATTGGTGATCAGCTGACCTGTGTCTTTGTTGACCATGGCCTGC
>DAIPXU010000184.1:0-2334 GCA_036783055.1 Burkholderiaceae bacterium
TAAAGCCTGTGCACTCGGCAACAAATGCTTAGCGAAGCCGAACCTTTGCCCCCGGTGAGAAACGAAAGAAGCCCTTGGACGGCACCTCCATGAAGTCTTCTCGCTCGATCCAGAGTTCGCGTGAGAAGGGCATGGTTCGACTGCCCATCTCGGGGTTCTGGGGATGGTTGGGGGCCTCGCAATCGATGGTGGCCGAGTCGTCCACGTTTTCAATCACAAGCTTTAATGGGTCCAGCACAGCCACGCGGCGAGGCGCAATTTCATTGAGGTGATCGCGCATGCAACCTTCAAGGACCGAGAGGTCAATCCAGCCGTCGGACTTGGAGACCCCTACTTGCTCGACAAAGCGACGGAACCCTTCGGCGGTGTAACCACGCCGGCGGGCCGCCACGAGAGTGGGCATGCGTGGGTCGTCCCACCCCCTCACGCAACCCGTCTCGATGAGTTCCACCAATTTGCGTTTGGAGAGCACCAGGTAGGTGAGGTTGAGTCGTGAGAATTCGTATTGATGGGGCAGCGTGCTCTTCTGAAAAAAACCAGCCTCGGCCACGCGCTCCACCAGCCAGTCGTAGAGCGGCCGGTGGTCCTCGAACTCGAGCGTGCAGATCGAGTGGCTAATACCCTCAATGGCGTCCGAGAGGGGGTGCGCGTAGTCGTAGAGGGGGTAGATGCACCATTGGCTGCCCGTGCGGTGGTGGTCGGCATGCCGAATTCGGTAGAGCACGGGGTCGCGCATATTGATATTGGGCGAGGCCATGTCGATCTTCGCGCGAAGGACATGGCTGCCATCGGCAAAGTCTCCCTTTCGCATGGCGCGAAAGAGTTCGAGGCTCTCGGCCTGTGGACGTCCCCGAAATGGGGAGTCGCTGCCGGGCTCTGTGAGTGTGCCGCGAAGAAGGCGAATGTCGTCCGCGGATTGGGAGTCCACATATGCATGGCCCGCTTGAATGAGTGCCTCTGCAAACTGATACAACTGTTCGAAGTAGTCGCTGGCAAAGTAATGGTGCGAACCCCAGTCGAATCCGAGCCAACGCACCGACTCCTCGATGGAATCGACAAACTCCTGGTCTTCTTTTGTGGGGTTGGTGTCGTCGAGCCGAAGGTGACACCGACCCGAATAGCGCTGGGCCAGGCCAAAGTTCAGGCAGATGGATTTGGCGTGGCCGAAATGGAGATAGCCATTGGGCTCGGGCGGAAAGCGAGTAACGAGTTCTTTGACACGACCAGCCTGCAGGTCGTCTTCAATGATGTGTCTGAGGAAGTTCTTTGCTTCCGGGGCTGCGGGGGGAGTGGACATGATGAACTGTTCTGGGGAAGGCCCGATTTTACCGGACGGCTGGGGGGCGACCGAGGGGCGATAATCCGGGCATGACACAGCCAACCCTGCTTCTGGTCGATGCCTCGAGTTTTGTGTATCGGGCCTTTCATGCCATGCCCGATCTGCGAAGTCGCTCGGGTGCGCCCACGGGGGCGGTGACCGGCGTGATCAATATGCTTCGGCGGGTTCGAGACGAGTGGCCCGCCAGCCATATTGCATGTGTCTTTGACCCCTCGGGCCCAACCTTTCGCGATGCAATCTACCCCGAATACAAGGCCAACCGATCGGCCATGCCCGATGAGCTTCGCAGCCAACTGCCACTGATTTTCGATGCCGTGCGCGCACTGGGCTGGCCCTTGGTGGTCAAGGATGGGCTCGAGGCCGATGACGTGATTGGAAGCCTGGCCCGACAGGCCCAAGAACGTGGCATGCGAACTGTGATTGCAACGGGCGACAAAGACCTGGCCCAACTGGTCAACGAGCAGGTCTGTCTGATTGACACCATGAGCCGCGATGGCGGCCCCACCAAGGTCACCGATGCCAAGGCGGTTTTTGAGAAGTTTGGTGTGCGACCCGACCAGATGATTGATTACCTCACGTTGGTGGGCGATGCCGTTGACAACGTGCCCGGCGTGGAGAAGGTGGGCCCCAAGACTGCAGCAAAGTGGCTGGCCGAATATGGAAGCCTCGATGCAATTGTGGAGAATGCAGATCGGATCACCGGCGTGGTCGGAGAGAATCTTCGTGCTGCAAGGCAGTGGTTGCAGACTGCTCGAGTTCTAGTGACTGAGAAGTGTGATGCGGATCTCTCGGAGCTGGTGACGAGTTTTGATGAGCACCTGGCCCCACAGCCGCTCGATGCCCAGGGCCTGCAGCGACTTCGCGATGAGTTTGATTTAAGCAAGAGCCTTCGCGGGCTGATCGATGGCGATGTTGGAGCGAGCAGCGCTTCGAGCGCGGGTGGGCCATCTGGCGGCTTGGGATCTGCGGGATTGTTCCCAGGGGCGGCGGCTGCG
>DAIPXU010000185.1:0-2328 GCA_036783055.1 Burkholderiaceae bacterium
CACTTCCTCGTGCCACTCGATGAGGCGCTCTCGCGAGTGGCGGGCGACCTCTCGGGCCGGCCCGGCCTGTGCTTCGATTGTGTCTGGAAGCGATCCGTGGTGGGCCAGTTCGACCTCGACCTCATTCACGAGTTCTTCCAGGGCTTTGTCAATCACGCCATGGTCACGGTCCACATCGACAACCTCAAGGGCGAGAATGCGCATCACCAGTGCGAGACCATCTTCAAGGCCTTTGGCCGGGCCCTTCGCATGGCCGTCTCGATGGACCCGCGCTTGGATGCCCAGTCGATCCCCTCGACCAAAGGCACCCTCTAGTTCGCCCGGCTGTCTCGCGCTGTGATCGCGATCGTCGACTACGGCTCGGGCAATCTGCGCAGCGTGGTTCGTGCGGCCGAGGCGGCAGCTCATCGCGCCGGTCTCGCAATGCCGGTGGAGCTGGTCTCTTTACCTGAGGGCCTTCGCAAGGCAGAGCGAGTGATATTTCCTGGGCAGGGGGCCATGCCAGATTGCATGGCGAGCTTGCGCGCATCGGGTCTTTACGAGGCCCTGCTCGAGTCGCTTGCGAGCAAACCCTTTTTAGGAATATGCGTGGGCCAGCAGATGCTCTTCGAGCGAAGCGAGGAGGGGGATACGCCGGGACTGGGCATCTTCAAAGGCGAGGTGGTTCGTTTTTCGGCCGAGCGGGGCGCAGTGCGTGCCGATGCTGCGCCACTTAAGGTTCCCCATATGGGTTGGAATCTTGTGCGGACCAGTCGGTTGCACCCAGTCCTGCAAGACCTCGATCGTGTCCACAATGGCCATTGGTTTTATTTTGTTCACAGCTACCATGCGGCGCCGCTCAACCCGACCGATGTCCTGGCCGAGTCGCAATATGGCAAGTGGTTTGCCTGTGCGGTGGCTCGAGACAACATCGTGGCCACCCAGTTTCACCCAGAAAAGAGTGCGGCTGCTGGCCAGCAGCTGCTAGTAAACTTTCTGAAATGGAAGCCGTCATAAGCACGAGTGCCATGAATGCCGATTTGAACCGATAACCGCCCAAACCCTTCTTCTTTTATGTCTCTGTTGTTAATTCCCGCCATCGATCTCAAAGACGGCCAGTGCGTTCGCCTCCAGCAGGGCGACATGCAGAAGGCCACCGTCTTCTCCGACCGACCCGCCGACATGGCCGCCCACTGGAAGTCTCAGGGGGCCAAGCGCCTGCATGTTGTCGACCTCAATGGCGCAGTGGCCGGTCGCCCCAAGAATGAGTCGGCCGTGCGCGCCATCATTCGCGCGGCGGGCGATGACCTGCCGGTTCAAATCGGTGGCGGCATTCGCGACCTCGAGACCATCGAAACCTATCTCGACGATGGCGCCTCTTTTGTGGTCATTGGCACTGCGGCGGTGAAGAATCCCGGGCTACTTAAGGACGCCTGCGCCGCCTTCCCCGACCAAATCATCGTCTCCATCGATGCCAAAGACGGCAAGGTGGCCACCGATGGCTGGAGCAAGCTCTCCGGTCACGAGGTCATCGACCTCGCCAAGAAGTTCGAGGACGACGGTGTCTCTGCCATTCTCTATACCGACATTGGCCGCGACGGCATGATGTCGGGCGTGAATGTCGAGGCCACTGTTCGATTGGCCCAGGCCGTGAGCATCCCCATCCTTGCTTCTGGCGGTGTGGCAAGCATCAAAGACATTCGCGACCTCATAGCGGTGGAGTCCGAGGGCGTGGCCGGCGCCATTCTGGGCCGAGCCCTCTATGAAGGCCAACTCGATCTCGCCCAGGCACAGGCGCTGATCGACGGCCAAGCCTAGCCCACCGTGCTGGCCAAGCGAATCATTCCTTGTCTCGATGTCGACAAGGGCCGCGTGGTCAAGGGCACCAACTTTGTTTCACTGCGAGATGCCGGCGACCCCGTCGAGGTTGCGCGCCGCTACGACGAGCAGGGTGCAGATGAAATCACCTTTCTCGACATCACTGCCTCCTCTGATGACCGCGGGCTCATTCTCCCGGTGATCGAGGCTGTGGCCAATCAGGTCTTCATTCCGCTTACTGTGGGTGGAGGCGTTCGCGCGGTAGAGGATGTCTCTCGACTTCTCAATGCAGGGGCCGACAAGATCAGCATCAACACCGCCGCCATTCAGAACCCACCACTCATTGCCGCCTGCAAAGACAAATTCGGTGCCCAGTGCATTGTTGTGGCCATTGATGCCAAGCGCCGCGGCAATGGGGAAGGCTGGGAGGTCTTCACCCATGGGGGCCGAAACCCAACCGGGCTCGATGCCGTGGAGTGGGCCCAGCGCGTCGAGGCCCTTGGGGCAGGAGAAATTCTGCTCACCAGCATG
>DAIPXU010000186.1:0-2314 GCA_036783055.1 Burkholderiaceae bacterium
GAAGGTATGCACTATTGGCCATCGGCCCCCGCCGATATTGGTGTGGCACCACATCCATGCCTCGGTGCTGATGGGCTCACCCACCGAACCGAGAAGCCGGAGGGAATCGAGTTTGTAATGCCGCGGATGAACCTCGGGCGTGGTCTCCCCGGCCTTGATCAGAGAGCGAATGGCGGTGGGGGCGGTGTAAAAAATACTCACCCGGTGGTCCTGAATCATCTGCCAGAAACGCCCCGCATTGGGGAAGGTGGGTACACCCTCAAACACAATCTGGGTGCCACCGCAGGCCAGGGGACCATACGCAATGTAAGTGTGGCCGGTGACCCACCCGATATCGGCCGTGCACCAAAAAACATCGTCCGCGCGCAGATCAAATGTGTACTTCATGGTCAGCACGGCATGGAGCAGATAGCCGCCAGTGGAATGCTGAACCCCCTTGGGCTTCCCAGTGGACCCAGAGGTGTAGAGGATAAATAGTGGATGCTCGGCCTCGACCCACTCGGGCTCACATGTTGCGGCCTGGCCCTTCATGAGTTCATCCATGTAGATGTCACGGCCGGCCGTCATTGAGACCTTCCCGCCCGTGCGCCGAAAGACAATGACATTTCGAACGCCCTCGCAGCCGCCCATTCCAAAGGCCTCGTCGACTGCGGGCTTGAGGGGGATGTTCTTACCGCCCCTGCACTGCTCGTCGGCGGCAATGACCAGGGTAGCCCCTGCATCCACCACACGCTCTTGCAGGCTCTTGGCCGAGAAGCCGCCGAAGACCACCGAGTGAATAACGCCAAGCCGCGCGCAGGCCTGCATCGCCACCACGCCCTCGACCGACATCGGCATGTAGATGAGGGCGCGATCGCCCTTTTTGTATCCAAGGGACTTGATTCCATTCGCAAGCGCACAGACTTGTGCATGCAATTGTTTGTAGGTAACTCGACTGACATTGCCGTCATCGGCCTCAAAAATAATTGCGACCTTGTCGCCCTGCCCATTCTCGATGTTGCGATCCAAGCAGTTGTATGAGGCGTTAATGAGACCGTCATCGAACCATTTGTAGAACGGCGCATTGCTCTCATCGAGCACGCGAGTAAATGGCTTCTTCCAACTCAACTCCTCGCGCGCACGCTTGGCCCAGAAGCCGGGATAATCCGCAGCAGCCTCATCGCACATGGCCTGATAGGCCGCCATGCTGCCGATTCGCGCTTTGGCCGCAAACTCTTTTGGCGGCTCAAACACGCGATCCTCGTGCATCACGGATTCAATGTTGTTGGACATGTCAGTCTCCTCTCCTGAGTGTGATAATTCTTTTTTCTAATTTATACGCCAATTCGGGACACTTATGCGACCCATCGAGCAGAACGATTTCATCCAGAGCATTGCCGATGCCTTCCAGTTCATTAGCTACTACCACCCCCTGGACTACATCCAGGCCCTGGGTGCGGCCTATGAGCGCGAACAGAGTCCCGCTGCCCGAGACGCGATTGCTCAAATATTAACCAACAGCCGAATGAGTGCGGAAGGCCGCCGCCCCATCTGCCAAGACACCGGGATCGCCACCGTATTCCTCAAGCTGGGCATGCACACCCGCTGGGCCAATGACACCATGCCGCTCTACGAAATGATCCACGAGGGCGTGCGTAGGGCCTATGGGAATGCAGACAACCCACTGCGGGCATCGGTCCTGGCCGACCCAGCGGGGGGGAGAAAAAACACCCGAGACAACACCCCCGCGGTGATTCATGTCGAGATTGTTCCGGGCTCGGAGCTCGAAGTTATATGTGCCGCAAAGGGCGGCGGAAGTGAGGCCAAGGCCAAACTGGGAATGCTCAATCCCAGCGACTCGATTGTCGACTGGGTCCTCAAGACCGTTCCTCTCATGGGCGCTGGCTGGTGCCCGCCGGGCATTCTCGGCATCGGCATTGGGGGCACACCCGAGAAGGCCGCCTTGCTCGCGAAGGAGTCACTCATGGCACCCGTTGATATGCCGGCCCTGCAGGCACGGGGACCAAAGAACCGCGTCGAAGAGTTTCGGCGCGAGTTGTTTGAGAAGGTCATTGGCTTTGTCATTGGAGCACAGGGTCTCTGTTGGCGCACGACCGTCGTCGATGTGAAGATCATGGACTATCCCACCCATGCGGCGAATCTCCCGGTCGCCCTTATTCCGAACTGCGCGGCCACCCGGCATATCCACTTTCATCTCGACGGGTCCGGGCCCGCCCACTTCGACCCACCCCCACTGGATGCCTGGCCCAAGGTCCACAGGACGGCCAATACGGAGCAGTCCAAGCGCGTCGACTTGGATCAACTCAACGCGGCC
>DAIPXU010000187.1:0-2312 GCA_036783055.1 Burkholderiaceae bacterium
GCATCAACTCTGGCGCTATGTGGATTACCTAGAGGCGGGGAAACAGAAGACGAGGCGATATGAGCTCGCGCTATGGAAGAAGATGAGTTACCCGATTGGAGTCATGGCCATGCTGCTTTTGGCGCTGCCAATCGCCTATGTGCAGACCCGATCGGGTTATCTTGGCCTAAAGGTTTTCGCGGGCATCGGTGTTGGCCTGGCATTCCATCTGCTCAACAATCTGTTCTCCCACCTCACCACTCTGGGCGACTGGCCCGCGGCGGCGGTTGCCATTACCCCAAGTCTGATTGCCATGCTGCTTGCTCTCTCGGTCTTGCAGATGGCCCAGCGCCGCGCGCTCTAATCCGCAAACCCGAGCAGGCCTTCACTTGTGCTCGAGCGGGCGCGAGCCTCGTGCTTGGGCATCAACGGGCTCGAGCATTAGCGGTCTTTACGTCTTTTTGGCCAGATCCGCTGCGGTGGTGAATGCGTCTGCGAAAAATTCTTCTTGGGGAAGCCCGCAGTTCGAGACGAAGTCGCGCTGGGCGGACTGCACCACAATCGGCGCACCGCAGGCATAGACGCTGTGCTGTGCGAGGTCGGGGAAGTCTTGCATGACGGCCTGGTGAACGAAGCCGGTTCGGCCTGTCCAATGGTCTTCGGGCAATGCGTCGCTCACCACGGGAATGAACTTGAACTGGCTGTTGGTGGTCTCCCACTGCTGAATGAGATCTAGGGCGTAGAGATCGGCAGGGCGGCGACCACCCCAATAAAGGGTCATGGGGCGTTGGATGCCTTTGTAGTGGGCATGCTCAATTACCGCCTTGATAGGAGCGAATCCGGTGCCACTGGCAAGAAAGACAATGGGCCGGCTGCTGTCTTCGCGAAGAAAGAATGTGCCTTGCGGTCCTTCAAAGCGAAGGATGTCTTTCTCTTTCACCGCATTGATCGAGGGGGTGCCAGTGCCAAAGAGGGCAGCCGTGAAGGCGCCGCCCGGGGTGTGTCGAATGTGGAGCTCGACCTGTTGATTCTCGTGTGGCGGGTTGGCCATGGAATAGCTCCTGCGCTTGCCATCCTTCAGAAGAATGTCAATGTACTGACCGGCCAAAAATTGGAAATTCTCGGTGGCAGGAAGCTGTAACTTCACAATGGCCACATCGGGGGCCGCCTTGTGGATGCTCGCTACGCGACAGGGCAGCTTGCGGGCCGGCAGCATGCCATCGGCTGCGACCACGCGGGCGGTGATGCGAAGATCTTCGAGCGCCCGGGACTTGCAAAGCAGGAGTTGGCCTTGAGATTTTTCCGCGTCCGACAATGCCTTCTTTTGATAGTCGCCATAGTCGACGCTGCCCGTGGTGATGGAGGCCTTGCATGAGCCACAGGCGCCATCCTTGCAGCCATAGGGCAGCACGATGTTTGCGCGTAGTGCGGCCTCGAGAATGGTCTCGTTGGATTCGACTGGGAATGATTTGCCCGAGGGCTCTAGGGTGCATTGAAAAGTCATGAGGCGCGATTCTACCGGGGTGGGGATTTCTGACGCCCCAATAGCTGCTTGAGTGCGCGGCCTGTGGGGGTATTTTGTTTGGCCACCTCTCTGGGCGTGGCCGCGATGAGAACGCGCCCACCGGCTGCGCCGCCTTCGGGGCCCAGATCCACAATCCAGTCGGCCTCGGCCCAGACATCGACTTGGTGTTCGATGACCACTACGGTGTGGCCCGCCTCAATGAGTCGGTGGAGTGCATGAATCAGCCGCTCCACATCGGCCATATGGAGTCCCACAGTGGGCTCATCAAGCACGTAAAGGGTATGTGCAGGGGATCGCGACTTTGCAAGCTCGGTGACCAATTTGATTCGTTGCGATTCGCCGCCCGATAAGGTGGGACTGGGCTGACCGAGCGTCAGATAGCCCAAGCCAACATCGCGCATCAGTTCGAGGGGTCGTCGCACCGAGGCAATCGGCTCGAAGAACTCCAAGGCCTCGTCAACCGACATGGCGAGCACCTCGGAGATGGTCTTGCCCCGCCAATGAATTTGCCGCGTTTCGGAATTGAATCGCGCACCCGCACAGCTGTCGCAGAGGACTCGGACATTGGGCAGGAAATTCATCTCCATGGTCTGCCAGCCCTGGCCCTCGCATCGCTCACAGCGGCCTGCGCCGGTGTTGAAGCTAAAGCGGTTGGCGGCCCACCCCCTTCTGCGGGCGTCCTCGGAGTCTGCAAAGAGCTTGCGAATGTCGTCCCAGAATCCAATGTAGGTGGCCGGAGTGGAGCGGGGGGTCTTGCCGATTGGGGTCTGGTCTGCTTAAAGACACCGCTCAAACGATTCACAGCCCT
>DAIPXU010000188.1:0-2310 GCA_036783055.1 Burkholderiaceae bacterium
TCTACAGTCTAGAATCTGTTGTCATAGAAGGTCTAAGACATGGGGAGCGAGGCGGTGTTGGGTGCCAGCTTGAATGCCGTGGTGGGCTGGGTCCTGGTCTTAATCTAAACGCAAATTGGGGGTCTGCAAGATGAATGAGGGGAAATCACCCGAGGCCATTGCCCGTCAACGGGCAGACCTTATTGATAGCTACGACGAAGAACTTGAGATGGAACTCGACGATGATCTGATCGGCGAGTTTCTAATGGAACCTTCGGAGGCCTCCAAAGACCATCCCCACGCCACCAGCGGGGGCGAACTCGATCGTCGCACCTACTTCCGAGAACTCTTTCGTCTGCAGGGTGAGTTGGTGAATCTGCAGGACTGGGTGGTGGCCAACAAGCTCAAATTGGTGGTGATCTTCGAGGGTCGCGATGCGGCCGGCAAGGGAGGCGCTATTAAGCGCATCACCCAGAGGCTCAACCCACGGGTCTGCCGTACTGTTGCGCTCACTGCGCCCAGCGAGCGCGAGAAGACCCAGTGGTACTTTCAGCGTTACATTCCGCACCTGCCGGCCGCCGGCGAGATTGTTCTCTTTGACCGGTCTTGGTACAACCGGGCCGGAGTCGAGCGGGTGATGGGTTTTTGCTCCGATGCCGATGTCGAGGAGTTCTTCCGCAGCGTGCCGGAGTTTGAAAAGATGCTCGTCCGATCCGGCATCGTGCTGATTAAGTATTGGTTCTCGATTAGCGACGAAGAGCAGCATGCGCGATTCACTATGCGCATTAAAGACCCGCTCAAGCAGTGGAAGCTCTCACCCATGGACCTCGAGTCTCGGGTGCGTTGGGAGGCTTACACCAAGGCCAAAGAGGCCATGCTCGAGCGCACTCATATTCCAGAGGCGCGTTGGTGGGTCGTGGAGGGCAATGACAAGAAGCGGGCCCGACTCAACTGCATCGCCCACCTGCTCGATCAGATTCCCTACCAAGAGATTGCGCATTCGGAAGTGATTCTTCCGGCCAGGGTTCACAACCCCGACTACAGCCGCGCGCCGGTGCCCGAGTCCCTGATTGTTCCCAATCGGTACCGCTAGGGCGGGTGCCCTGGCGTTTTACTCGAATGAGGTGAAACTGGGTTCCACGTCGAGGGCTTCGAGCCAGCCAAAGAAGAGCGCAACAAGTTTGTTTTTCATAGTGACCGTCCTGGTATCAGTCCGAAATGTCTGGCATAGCGCGGCGTCATCTCATCAATGGCCAGTAGCATCATGAAGTCAGCGGTGTTGAAATCCGGATCCCAACTGGGCTCTCCACAGGCCTTGGCACCCACTCGAACATAGCCCTTGATCAGCGGTGGTTCTTGGGGCTGCTCCGCTGCAGCAATCTTCTCCATAGGCAGCCTGTTTTTTGGGGTCACCCGAAGTTCGGCCTCGGCCAGACTCTTCTCGGACAACGACTCCCAGATGGCCTTGGCGTTCTGGCCACCGTCGCGCATGCTCACACTCGCGCAGCCCATCAAATAGCGAAAGCCGTGGAATCTCATGTACCGGGCGATGCCAGACCAGAGCATCATGATTACGGCGCCGTTGCGGTGGTCGGGGTGCACGCACGAGCGGCCCAACTCAACCATGTCATTGCGCAGGCCACTCAGACTCGAGATGTCAAACTCTGATTCACTGTAATAGCCGCCCAGCAACCGCGCCTGCTGGGGAACAAGAATTCGATAGGTCCCTACGACATCCTGCGTTGCCTGATCTCGCACCAGAAGGTGGTCGCAGTGCGGGTCGAATCGGTCTTCATCGAGGCCGGCGCCGCTGTCGACAAACCGGGCCCCGTATTCTTGCTGAAACACTTGGAAACGAAGTCGTTGGGCCTCTCGAACATCTTCAAGGCCCTGGGCGAGGCTCACACAGTAGCGCTCGTCGCTCATCTTGGTGACAGCCGCGGCCTCTGCAAGCAATCGGCCCGAGCCCAGAGGGTAATGCGGATGGAGGAGGTGGAACGGGCGCTGGCCCAGGGGGGAGGCGCTGTATTTCTTCTTCAAGTTATTGACGATGATTTTGGTGACTCGAGCCGCCTTGATGAGCGGCTTGGAAGCCAGGGGCTTCCCAAGGAGACTGAGTCGGATCGGCGCATTCAAGTGGCGTGCCCCCCTAGTTGGTTTGCACTATCCTGCGGCCCAAAGATGACGCCCAGGTTTCTTCCCTATGAAGAATCTGTGACAGATCATCGGCAGACCCGGGCTTGGTATACTCCGTGACTCTCGGGGTGTAGCGCAGCCTGGTAGCGCATCTGCTTTGGGAGCAGAGGGTCGGGAGTTCGAATCTCTCCACCC
>DAIPXU010000189.1:0-2306 GCA_036783055.1 Burkholderiaceae bacterium
ACCTATCCTCAATCTGGCGTCCGCTCTAAGTTGCTTGTGAATCTCCCTATACGCTGCTTACACTAAATCTATCCTTTCGGGCGATCGTCCCATTGGTTTTGTTTTTGGTCAAGAGGGTGGGGGTCTGGCACAAGATTGGGCACAATCTCCCAGTGTCCAACGGGTCAGCATTCCCCAGGACGACTCGGTAGAGTCTCTGAATGTGGCCGCTGCCGCCGCCATTATTCTCTTTGAGCGGCGTCGGCTCCGGTTATCGCGCCAGGGCTAGGGTGTTGAGGATGGTGGTGGCAATCTCTTCAATCGATTTGGTCGTGGTCGAGAGCCACTGAATACCCTCCCTGCGCATCATTGTCTCTGCGGCCCCGACCTCGTAGCGGCAGTTCTCCAGGGTGGCGTAGCGTGAGCCCGGCCGACGCTCATTGCGGATGTCAGAGAGTCGAACCGGGTCAATCGTGAGTCCAAATAGCTTCTGCATATGCGGCCGAATCGCAGATGGCATTGCATCTCGCTCAAAATCCTCGGGGATGAGGGGGTAGTTGGCGACCTTTAGGCCATACTGCATCGAGAGGTAGAGGCTGGTTGGTGTCTTACCACTGCGAGAGACACCAATCAGAATTACATCGGCCTGGTCCAGGTTGCTGGTGGCCTGACCGTCATCATGGGCCAACGAAAAGTTAATGGCCTCAATTCGGTTTCTGTAGGCCTCCGAGTCTGTCGCATTATGAAACCGACCAATGGTGTGGTTGGATTTGACTCCAAGCTCGCGCTCGAGCGGTTCGACAAAGGTCGCGAATAAGTCTAGGTGAACGGCTTTGGCGAGGCGGATGCGGGCCCCAATCGTTGAATTCACCAGTGTGGAGAAGACCAGTGGCGGCTTGCCATCGTAACGCCCCTGTTCCTCGATGACGGCTTTGGCCTCGTCGGCCTTGTCGGGGGAGTCGATAAAAGGCAGCCGACGCTGCCGGAACTTTAGGCTGTCGAACTGGGCGAGTACCGAGGTGCCAAGGGTTTCGGCGGTGATTCCTGTTCCGTCTGAGACAAAAAACACGGTTCGACCCGCGGCTTGGACACTGGTCATAAGGCGTTGACTCTCCAAAGAGGGCTTCGGGATAACCCGGTAAAATTCGATCAACTACAAATTATTCACATCTTAGGAGAAGTTTCATGTCTAACACGCAAGCCAAGGGGGGCGGCGCAGCCATGGCCGAACGTCTTGTCATTCCGTTCGAGGAATTGCGGATGCAGGATGCCGAGGTGGTGGGGGGGAAAAACGCCTCCCTCGGAGAGATGATTAGCCAACTCTCGAACACCGGGGTGCGGGTGCCGGGCGGTTTTGCCACGACTGCCCATGCATTCCGGCTGTTTCTGCAGAGCGGGGGGCTTGCGCAGAGGATCGCAAAGCGGCTCGAGTCACTCAATACAGAGGATGTGCGCGCATTGACGGCCTGTGGCGCAGAGATTCGCCAGTGGGTTGTGGACACGCCACTCCCGGCAGAGTTGGAGAAGGCGGTTCGGGATGAGTTTGAGCGCCTGAGCAAGGTCGAAGGGTCCGAGGCCAGCTGGGCGGTGCGCTCATCGGCCACCGCCGAGGACCTCCCAGATGCCTCCTTCGCTGGGCAGCAGGAAACCTATCTCAATGTCATCGGCATCGATGACGTCCTCGAGAAGATTCGACATGTGTTCGCCTCTCTCTACAACGACCGGGCGATTAGCTATCGAGTGCACAAGGGATACGCCCACAGCAATGTCGCGCTCTCCGCGGGAATCCAGAGGATGGTGCGCTCGGATCTCGGCGCCGCGGGGGTGATGTTCACCATTGATACGGAGTCCGGGTTTGATCAGGTGGTGTTTGTGACCAGCTCCTATGGGCTCGGGGAGACAGTGGTGCAGGGCGCAGTGAACCCAGACGAGTTCTATGTGCACAAGCCCATGCTAAAGGCTGGCAAGATGCCAGTGATTCGCCGCCAGATTGGCAGCAAGCTGATCAAGATGGTCTTTGCCACTGCCCAGGAGCGAGCGGACTCCGGGCGTGCGGTGAAGACGGTGGATGTCGCCATTGAAGATCGCAACCGCTATTCCCTAAGCCACGAGCAGGTCATTGAGCTTTCGCAATATGCGCTCACCATTGAGTCTCACTATGGCCGCCCCATGGACATTGAGTGGGGGCGCGATGGTCGCGATGGCAAGTTGTTCATCCTTCAGGCCCGGCCAGAGACAGTGAAGTCTCAGCAGTCGGCCACTGAAAAGCAGCAACGCTTCACTTTGAAGGGGCAGGGCACCGTGCTGGCCGCCGGTCGCGCCATTGG
>DAIPXU010000190.1:0-2294 GCA_036783055.1 Burkholderiaceae bacterium
ATTTTTTACCATCTTCGAGGAATGAGTAGCCTCAACCACTATACGAACCCGCTCAGCAGTGGCATCCGCAAGGTAGAAGTCTTCGAGGTCTTCGAGACCGTTCTCGATGAGTTCTCGCAGGTAAAACGATTTGGCCCGACCCGTGGCTTTTGCTAGGTGGTCGAGTCTTGATTCAAGTTCGGGATCGAGTCGAAGTGAGATGGCCATGGTCTTAGTGTAATACATGCATCACATTAAACACAAGTATTGGATTGTCAGCCGGTGTTTCTCAGTCCAGCCGCCACCCCATTGATAGAAATATGGATGCCGCGCTGGGTGCGCTCATCGGTGGCGCCGGCTCGGTAGCGACGAATCAACTCCACTTGGAGGTGGTTGAGGGTGTCGATGTAAGGCATGCGCTGGCGAATCGCCTCGGCCAGGGCGGGGTCTCGGGCAAGGCGTTCCTTGCTGCCGGTGAGCAGGGTGAGCGCGGCATCGGTCTTCTCCCACTCCTTCTGAATGCCTCGAAAGATGCGTCGGGCCAGGGGTTGGTCATCGACAAGGCTTGCGTAGCGCTCGGCGAGATGAAGATCCATCTTGGCGAGCACCATCTCCACGTTCGACAGCAGTGTTTGGAAGAATGGCCACTCCTTGGCCATGCGCATGAGAAGGGCCTTGTTCTTCGGCGACTGGGCCATGAATGCCTCGATGCCGCTACCCAAGCCAAACCAGCCAGGCAGGTTGAGCCTGGCCTGGCCCCAAGAGAATCCCCAGGGAATGGCGCGCAGGCTCTCAATGCTTCGCTTGCCAGGTGAGCCCGGTCGTGCAGCAGGGCGCGAGCCGATGTTGAGTGCGGCAATCTCACTGATGGGGGTGGCCTGGAAAAAGAATTCCGCAAAGCCAGGTGTCTCGTAGACCATGGCCCGATAGGCCTTTCGGCTGTATTCCGAGAGGGCATCGGCTGCCGCGAGAAAGGCAGCAGGCACAGTGGGCGATGGAAGCAGGGAGGCCTCGAGTGTGGCCGCGACCAGTGTCTCTAAGTTGCGCTTGCCGATCACTGGATCGGCATACTTGCTGGTGATGATTTCGCCCTGCTCGGTGAGACGAATCTGACCGGCCACCGAGCCGGGTGCCTGGGCCAGTATGGCCGCATAGCTCGGCCCACCACCGCGACCCACGGTGCCACCACGGCCGTGGAAGAGTCGAAGCGAGATGCCCTTCTTCTCTTCGAAGAGCGCAACAAGTCGCTCGCTGGCACGATAGAGCGACCAACTGCTGGTGAAGACGCCACCGTCTTTGTTGCTGTCGGAATAGCCCAGCATGATCTCCTGCTCGCCGCCCGATCGGCGAATGAGCGCCTCGATTCCCGGCAGCTGGTAAAAGCCGCGCATGATCGTGTCGGATTGCTCAAGGTCTTCGATGGTCTCAAAGAGTGGCACCACAATCAGACCGAGTCGGCCCTTGGTGAGGGTGCCCGAGAGCAGGCCCACTTCTTTCTGCAGAACAAGGACTTCGAGCAAGTCGCTCACCGTCTCGGTGTGGCTAATGATGCAGTGGCGGATGGCGTCTGGCCCAAGGGTCTCGCGCACCAAGCGCGCCTTCTCGAAGACGGCGATCTCAGAGAGTGTTCGCTCCGCGTACTGGGCCTGACCCACACGAAGGCCTCGGGGGTCGAGCAGCACCGAGAGCAGAAGCGATTCACGCTCTGCCTCACTGAGAGACTGATAATTGCTGCAGAGGTCTGCAGCTGCCAGAAGCTCTGCGATGGTGGCCTCATGAATGTCCGAGCTCTGGCGCAGGTCAATGCTTGCAAGATGAAATCCAAAGGCGCGAACCGCATGCATAAGCGGACGCAGGCGCTCATCAATTAGACGATCCCCCTTGTTGCGACTGAGTGCCGCCTCGATCACACGGAGATCGGAGAGGAAGTCTTCTGCACTCAAATAAGGGGCGGACGGTGGCAGGGCATGGGGCATGGCCCGCGTGCCGGTGAGCCGCTCGAGTGTGGCGGCCAGCCGCGCATAGATGCCCGCCAAGGCCTGACGGTAAGGCTCATCGACCCGGTGTGGATTGGCATCGTGGGCTTCTTGGGCAAGCGCTTCAAGCGCAGGGGTGGTGCCACGAAGAAGTCGCGAGACCGAGAGCTCGCTGCCAAGGCGATGGACCTCGGTGAGATAGAAGCGCAGCGCGGTCTCGGAATGCTTGCGAACGGACTCCTCGAGCGTGGATGCCACGACATTGGGGTTGCCATCGCGGTCGCACCCGATCCAATTGCCCATGCGCAGAAAACTGGGTGGATTGACCTCCTTGAGGCG
>DAIPXU010000191.1:0-2233 GCA_036783055.1 Burkholderiaceae bacterium
GTATTCCTCCTAATTTTCCCCCCCGTCAAAGCCGGGCTCCTCGATTTTGGCAACGATGACTCTGCCATTGGCCCCGATCGAGTAGCCATAGTAAATCTCGCCCGACTCTCTGCGACGCGCCATCTCCTCGAGCGTGGGAGCCGAACCATCGACAAGTGCGACACGGGTGTCGCCCCGAAAACAACGTGCATAGGTGCTCTTCCCCAAGCAGACCGTCAACACACTTCTGGGAATTCGAAAGAACTCCACTGTGCGTGCAAGTGCAAAGGAGTTGGGCGGAATGATGCAGACATCGCCCTTGAAATCCACGAATGCCCCAGGATCGAACGCCTTTGGATCCACAATGGTGCTATTGATATTGGTGAAGATTTTGAATTCATTGGCGCAGCGCACGTCGTAGCCGTAGCTTGAGGTGCCGTAAGACACAATTCGCTGGCCCGCGGCCTCGCGAACCTGCCCCGCCTCGAAGGGTTCGATCATGGCGTGTTCGGCCGCCATGCGCCGGATCCAGTGGTCGCTCTTGATAGCCATGTCCAATTATGACCGAACCAGTAAAATGCTCGGTTATGCCCAAGCGCTCGATATTCCTCACCTCTGCATTGCCCTATGCCAATGGCTCGATCCATATTGGGCACTTGGTGGAATACATCCAGACCGACATCTGGTCGCGCTTCCAACGCATGCAGGGCCACGAGGTTGTCTACGTTGGGGCGGACGACACCCATGGCACCCCCATCATGCTCAAGGCCGAGAAAGAGGGCCTGAGCCCCGAGGCGCTCATTGAACAGGTCTGGAAAGAGCACACCAAAGACTTCGAAGATTTTGGCGTTGGCTTTGACCTCTACCACTCAACCCATTCCGAAGAGAATCGCCGCCTGTCAGAAGAAATCTACCGCGCCCTGCAAAAGGCCGGACTCATTGAGGTTCGACGAATCGAACAGATGTACGACCCAGAAAAGGGCATGTTCCTTCCCGATCGATTCGTCAAAGGCGAGTGCCCCAAGTGCGGGGCCAAAGATCAGTACGGCGACTCCTGTGAGGCCTGTGGCGCCACTTACCTGCCCACAGACCTTCGCAACCCATACTCGGCAGTCAGCGGTGCGAAGCCCGAGACACGCGAGAGCGACCATTACTTCTTTAAGTTGTCCGATCCACGCTGTCATCAGTTCCTGCGCGAGTGGGCGCTTGAATCCAATCGACTCCAGCCCGAAGCGGCCAATAAACTCAAGGAGTGGTTGGGCGAGGATGAGCAGGGCCAGGCCAAACTCGGCGACTGGGACATCTCCAGGGACGCGCCCTACTTCGGCTTTGAGATCCCCGATGCTCCGGGCAAGTTTTTCTACGTCTGGCTCGATGCCCCGGTGGGCTATTACGCGGCGCTGGCCAAGTGGTGCGAGAAGAACGGCCAGGACCTACAACGCTTCATCGCTGCCGATTCAACGGTGGAGCAAATCCACTTCATCGGCAAAGACATTCTCTACTTCCACACGCTCTTCTGGCCGGCCATGCTCAAGTTCGCCGGCCTGCGCACCCCCACCAATGTCTTTGCCCATGGCTTTCTCACCGTGGATGGCGCGAAGATGAGCAAATCCCGCGGCACCTTTATTACGGCATCGAGCTACATTGCGCAGGGCCTCAACCCAGAGTGGCTTCGCTACTATTTCGCATCGAAGCTCAATGGCTCGATGGAAGACCTTGACCTCAACTTCAACGACTTCATCGCCAAGGTCAACAGCGACCTGGTGGGCAAGTACGCAAACATCGCCAGCCGCTGCGCGGGCTTCATCACCAAGCGGTTCGATGGAAATCTGCTGGGCGATGCCCGCGATGCGCAAGGCCAAGCCGGTCACTCCGATCTCGAGGCAATGTTTGCAGAGGCCGCCCCGAGAATCGCCGATGGCTACGAGAACCGCGACACCGCTCGCGTCGTTCGTGAGTTCTTGGTTCTCATGGACGCCGTCAACGGCTATGTCGACACCCACAAGCCTTGGGAACTCGCCAAGCAAGAAGGACAAGACGCCCACTTGCATCGAGTGCTCTCGACTTCCCTTCGCTGCTTTGCCCGACTGAGCATCCTGCTCAAACCCATCTGCCCTCGAACTGTCGCCCGGGTAGAGACCGAGGTCTTTGGCTGCCCAAGCCTGCAATGGTCGCAACACGATCGACCGCCGGACGCAAAAGTCAGCAGCTTATCACACCTGATGCCGCGTGTTGATACAACTGCCTAAGACTC
>DAIPXU010000192.1:0-2228 GCA_036783055.1 Burkholderiaceae bacterium
AATGCAATATTTCGACATGTTTCGCTCACTTTCAGCAGTTCTAGCCACCCTCTCCTCCATCGCCATGCTCGCCGCCATGGCCCCGCAAGGCTCCGCACAGGCCGCAGACGACCTCCCCCCAATGAAACTCGAACGCGTGGGCAAAGATGTCTATGTGATTCAGGGCCAAGCCGGCCAGGCAAGCTCGGCCAATGCGGGCTTCATATCGAATGCGGGTGCGGTGGCCACTGGCCAGGGGTTGGTGGTCTTCGATACCCTGGGCACGCCCGCACTCGGCGCCAAGATGCGCAAGCTCCTGGAGGAGGCCAGTGGCGAGAAGGTGAAGGTGGTTGTGGTCTCGCACTACCATGCCGACCACTTCTACGGCATTCAGGCCTTCGAGGGCAAAGACATCGAGATCATTGCCCACCCCAAGGCCGATGAAGTGTTCAATGAGGCCAACACCAAGAACCGCCTGGCCCAGCGCAAGCAAGACCTCTTTCCTTGGGTGAACGAAGACACCAAGCTGGTGCTTGCCGCCCGCAAGGCCAGGGTGGCCCCCGGCAAGTATGAAACGTTCAAGATTGGGCGTTACAGCTTCACACTCATTGACGGCCTGGGTGCCCATGCACCCGATGACCTCATGATGCGAGTCGACGAGTTGGGTGTGGTTTTCGCCGGTGACCTCTTCTTCACTGGCCGGGTGCCCTTTGTTGGCAATGCCAATCCGCGCATCTGGCTGGCCGCGCTCAATCGAATGGCAGAGCAGCCGCCCAAGATTGCCATTCACGGACACGGTGCGGTCTCACACGACCCCCAGAAAGACCTCGACCTCACACGCCGCTACCTCGACTTTCTCTCCAGAGAAATGGCCAAGGCCGTGGCCAATCTTCAGAGCTTTGATGAGGCCTACGCAAGCATTGATTGGTCTGGGTTTAAGAACCTGCCCGCCTTTGCTGCGGCCAATCGACTCAATGCCTACGGCGCGTATTTGCATGCGGAGCAAGAAGCGTTGAAAAAATAAAAAGAGATGCGAGGGGAAACAACATGACACCAATACGGCAAGGCGTACCCATCTCAGCGGTCTTCAAATGGCTGGGCGCTGGCTGGCGAGACTTCACCCACACAGGCATGCGCGGCACCTACTACGGTGTCTGCTTTGCGGTGATGGGCTACGCCATCGCAGTCGTCTATGGAAACTTCTGGCAGGCCACCATGCGAAAGATCGGCGGCTGCTTCCTGATGGGCCACTGCATCTGCACCGTCATGTATGACTTGTCCCGACAGATAGAGCGCCGAGAAGAACTCAGCCTGGTGCGCAGTTGGACGGCATGGTTTCGCAACTGGAAGAGCATTGGGTTTTTCGCGGCCATGCTCACCTTCTTCATGATTGTCTGGGCGCGGGTCTCGGTGGTGCTCTTTGCGCTCTTCGCCTCGCATGACTACCCCACGGTGCAGAGCATGCTCGACCAAATCATCAGCTTTCAGAACATTGAATTCATTCTGGTCTGGATGGGCGTGGGCTTTGTCTTCGCGAGCCTGGTGTTTGCCGTGTCGGTGGTCTCGGTGCCACTGCTGCTCGACCGCGGCGTGGACACGCTCGAGGCCGTGTTTGCCAGTGCCAGGGCCCTATGGGCCAACCCGGGCACCTGCCTGGTCTGGGGACTCTCGATTGTGATTCTGGTGGGCTCGAGCCTGGTGCTATTTATGCCGCTGATGGTGATCACGGCCCCACTGGTGGGCCATGCCACCTGGCATGCCTACCGCGAACTGGTGGGCACGTAGGCCGAGATATTCTTCTCTAAGCGATCGATCGCATCGCGAAGTGCGCGCAGCTCGCTCTTGTGCGCATTGAAGGTTTCGCGCTTGACCAATAGATCGGCATCGTTGATGAGGTAGTCCACCCCCTTCTTGGCGAGGGCCGCCAAGGGGTGGGCCTGCAGCCAGAGATGCACGGGGCGGAGCCGCTCACGGAACAGCGCCATGAGGGGGGCGAGCCGCTCGGCCACCGCAATGGCGCCCTCGATTCGAATGCCGCGCATGCTGCTTGCACCTTGGCCCGCGCCTTGCGGCCCTTTGCGGATGATGTCGTCTACGGCCGAGGAGAAAAACTCTGGGGTGAGGCCCAGAATGACATCGAGACTTTCGCGGGGCGTGTTTCGCACCAGACATGCGCCTTCGAGCAGGCCATCATTGGCAAAGCCCAACTCGAATGCTTGTCACTGCATGGGGCCGGCGCCAGACAACTC
>DAIPXU010000193.1:0-2197 GCA_036783055.1 Burkholderiaceae bacterium
CCACATCGATGCCGGCAAGACCACCACGACCGAGCGCATCCTCTACTACACCGGCGTCAATCACAAGATTGGCGAAGTCCATGACGGCGCTGCCACCATGGACTGGATGGAGCAGGAGCAGGAGCGTGGCATCACCATTACCTCTGCTGCCACCACCTGTTTCTGGAAGGGCATGGATTCAAGCCTGCCCGAGCATCGCATCAACATTATCGATACCCCGGGCCACGTTGACTTCACCATCGAGGTGGAGCGTTCAATGCGCGTCCTCGACGGGGCCTGCATGGTCTACTGTGCGGTGGGCGGTGTCCAGCCCCAGTCCGAGACGGTCTGGCGGCAGGCCAACAAATACAAAGTGCCTCGCTTGGCCTTTGTTAATAAGATGGACCGGACCGGCGCGAACTTCTTCAAAGTGGTCGACCAGATGAAGACTCGGCTCCGTGCGAATCCTGTGCCGATCGTGATTCCCATTGGTGCGGAAGAGAACTTCAAGGGGGTTGTCGACCTCATCAAGATGAAGGCCATTCTCTGGGATGAGGCCAGCCAGGGCACCAAGTTTGACTATGTGGACATCCCCTCCGAATTGGCGGCCACCGCCAAAGAGTGGCGCGAGAAGATGTTGGAGGCTGCAGCAGAGTCAAGTGAGACCCTTATGAATGGGTATCTAGAGAACGGTGACTTGAGCGAGGAGCAGATTCACGAGGGCATCCGTGCCCGCACGATTGCGGGCGAGATTCAACCCATGCTCTGTGGCACAGCTTTTAAGAACAAGGGCGTCCAGCGAATGCTTGATGCGGTCATCCAGTTCCTTCCCAGCCCAATCGATATTCCGCCTGTCTCTGGCACCGACCCCGACGGCGCACCCGCGAGCCGCAAGGCCGATGACAAGGAGAAGTTCTCCGCCTTGGCCTTCAAGCTCATGAGCGACCCCTTTGTTGGTCAGCTCACATTCATTCGTGTCTACTCCGGCGTGCTCAAGCCCGGTGACACCGTTCTGAACCCTATCAAGGGCAAAAAAGAGCGGATCGGCCGACTCCTGCAGATGCACGCGAACAATCGTGAAGAAATTTCTGAGATTCTTGCGGGCGATATTGCTGCTGCGGTCGGCCTCAAAGAGGTCACTACCGGGGAGACCCTCTGCGACCCGGATTCCGAGATCATTCTTGAGCGCATGGAGTTCCCGGAGCCAGTCATTTCGCAGGCGGTCGAACCCAAGACCAAGGCCGACCAAGAGAAGATGGGCATTGCGCTCAACCGACTGGCCAAGGAAGATCCTTCATTCCGTGTCCGAACCGACGAAGAATCGGGGCAGACCATCATCTCGGGAATGGGCGAACTGCACCTCGAGATCATTGTCGATCGGATGAAGCGTGAGTTTGGCGTTGAGGCCACGGTTGGCAAGCCCCAGGTGGCCTACCGCGAGACCATTCGCAAGCCCGTTGAGATCGAAGGCAAGTACGTCAAGCAGTCGGGCGGTAAAGGCCAGTATGGCCATGTTTGGCTCAAGCTTGACCCACAGACCGAGGGCAAGGGCTATGAGTTTGTCGACGCCATCAAGGGCGGTGTCGTGCCCAGGGAGTTTATTCCTTCGGTGGACAAAGGCTGCCAAGACACCATGAATGCAGGGGTCCTTGCCGGATTCCCTGTGGTTGACATCAAGGTCACCCTGTTCGATGGCTCCTATCACGATGTGGACTCCTCGCAGATTGCCTTCGAGGTGGCTGCCTCGATGGGTTTCAAAGACGGCATGCGCAAAGCAAATCCGGTCTTGCTCGAGCCCATGATGGCCGTCGAAGTGGAGACGCCCGAGGACTATGCCGGCACGGTTATGGGCGATCTCTCATCTCGGCGTGGAATGGTCCAGGGCATGGATGACATGCCCGGCGGCGGAAAGGCGATTAAGGCAGAGGTTCCTCTGGCCGAGATGTTTGGCTATTCCACCACTCTGCGGTCCCTGACTCAGGGCCGTGCCACTTACACCATGGAGTTCAAGCACTACTCCGAGGCCCCCAAGAACGTGGCCGAGGCCGTGATGTCAAGCCGCACCAAATAGCAGTCCCCAAAGAGTCACCATTAGAACCAAAAACCGAACCACAAAAAATAGCAACCATACGATTGCAGATCATTAGAAGAAAGGATTGAAGTCATGGCCAAGGGCAAGTTTGAGCGTACGAAGCCGCATGTGAATGTTGGGACGATT
>DAIPXU010000194.1:0-2163 GCA_036783055.1 Burkholderiaceae bacterium
CATCACTTCCATCATCTTTAACATACCCGGAGAGCCTTACTCTGTGGCACCCACATTCGATGGTTATCCCATGGCGAAAAAGGGGCTGGCTGGCGAGGCCCTCACAACCTCCTTTACCGCCTCCTTCATTGGCGCCCTCTTTGCTGTCTTACTGATTACGTTCCTCGCGCCCATCATCGCGAAGTACGCGCTGCGCTTTGGGCCGGCTGAGTTCTTCGCAATCATGGTGCTGACCTTCGCGACATTCATGAGCGTGGGCAAGGAATCGCCGATCAAAGTCATCGCATCCATGATGCTCGGTTTCGCCCTTGCCTCAGTGGGAATCGATGTAGTGACCGGACAGCTGCGGCTCACGTTTGAGTCCACGGAACTGATGCGGGGCTTTGCCTTCTTGGTGGTTGTCATCGGTCTCTTCGGTTTGGGCGAGATTCTGGTCTCGATGGAAGAGGGCCTCAAGTTTCAGGGCGTCGAGGGCAAGATCGATGTGCGAGTGGTCCTCAAGACCTGGCGGATGCTTGGCAAGCACTGGGCCAACTTCGCCAGGTCAATGGTCTTTGGCGCCGCGCTTGGTATTGCGCCCGCAGGGGCCACTCCAGCGTCTTTCGTGGGCTATGGAATGGCCAAGAAGTTCTCAAAGAATGGGGATAAATTCGGCACGGGTGAGATCGATGGATTGATTGGCCCCGAGACGGCCAACAACGCTGCAGGCACGGCAGCCCTCCTGCCCATGCTTACCCTGGGCATTCCAGGGTCCCCAACCGCCGCGGTCTTGCTCGGAGGGCTCATGATCTGGGGCCTTCAGCCGGGGCCTCTTTTGTTCAAGGAGCAGCCAGACTTTGTATGGGGGCTGATTGCCTCCATGTACCTCGGCAATCTGGCGGGCCTGATTGTCTGCCTCACGACGGTGCCGTTGTTTGCGGCCATTCTTCGGGTGCCCTTCACGATTGTTGCGCCGATCATCCTTGCAGCCTGCTCGGTGGGTGCCTACACCGTGGCCAATGCGATGGGCGATGTTCTCTACATGCTGATCTTTGGAGTGGTGGGCTACGTGTTCAAGAAGCTCAACTACCCCCTGGCACCCATGGTTCTCGCCCTGGTCCTTGGAAATGGTGCTGAGAATGCGTTCCGCCAAGCCATGCTCCTGTCGGGAGGCAGCGGTGGAATCTTCTTCTCGAATGGCATCGTTGGGACGATCATGAGCCTTGCGATCTTCATGGCCCTTCTGCCCTTGATGGGTTGGGGATACCGAAAGATGTCGGCTGCCAAGCACGGCGCTTCGAAGCCTGCCTAATTTCAATTATTCACAGGATCAAGAGATGCCAGTCATTGCAATGAATCAGGAGATGGCCTCCCTCGGCAAAGACGTTGCCGAGGCCCTGGCCAGTGAGTTGAAGTTGGAGGTTGCCAAGAACGAGGTGGTCGACCATGTGGCCGGTCAGATTCCGATGCCCTCGAGTCTGGTGCGCCGTGTGATTGAGGGCAAGGCGGGTTTCATCACTCGAATGACCACCGATGGCAAGGGCGTCTCCAACTACGTATCTGAGGCGGTCTTTGAACTCGCAACCAAGGGCAATGTGGTGATTCGCGGTTGGGGCGCCACGTACCTGCTGCGCGAGATCCCTCACATTCCTTGCATTCGCGTCTGCGCTCCAATGGAGCAGCGAATCGACTGGCTCAAGAAGCGGCTCAACACGGACGACGAGGATCTCTGTCGCGAGGAACTCGAGCGAAGCGACGCGGCCCACATCAACAACATGCAGGCTCGGTTTGGTGTGACCTGGGGAGACCCGATGCTCTATGACATGGTGCTCAACACGGCCCGGCTCTCTGTGGATGCTTGTGTTGGGCAGGGCAAGGCACTCCTCGCCCGCCCCGAGTTCAAGGAGCCGCCGGAGTCGGTCCAAAAGGTCAAGGACCTGTCGCTGGCCGCACATGTGCGGGCAGCGCTGCGCCAAGACTTTGAGACCGCATCGGTCAACGTCATGATTGTCGCCTGCCAGGGGGCCGTCCTGCTCAAAGGCATGGTGGCCGATGAGTCCGAGATCAAGGGGTCTGAGAGGGTGGCCAAGGCCGGCTCAGGTGTGAAGTCGGGCCCGGACGTGAGGGCTACCACGTGGGCCGGCCCGGCACCGCGTGCACCGCGCACCAGGACGACGGCGCAGG
>DAIPXU010000195.1:0-2155 GCA_036783055.1 Burkholderiaceae bacterium
GTGGCCGGCGTTTTACTCTGTCGGCGTCCCTTCCTGCGGCGCTGCTGCCTTACGGTATTCCGCGACCACCCTGCCTTGGCCGGGGGGGGGGGGCGTCGCTGGCTGGATCGACCTTGGCTGGATCGACGGTGGTTCTGATGTCTCACCATGGCAGTCGCACCTCATCGAGTCTGGAGTGGCTAGTGCATTCAAGTCCGGGCCTTGCAATCGCACAGGCAGGCTATCGCAACCGCTTTGGCCACCCCCACGCCGAGGTTCTCCGTCGTCACCGCGACTTGAGTATTCCCATCGAACGCACAGACCTCGCTGGTGGGCTGCGCCTAGTGGGCAAGCAAAATGGTTGGCGGGTTGAGCGTGTAGTTGATGGGAATCGGTTCTGGCATCGGCCTCGCCGCGAAGACGATTAGAGGGGCTGGGCAGACACTAGAGAGGCTGGGCATAACAACTATTGCGCGAGCCATCCTCCGTCGACATTCCATGCTGCACCCCGAATCTGCTCGCCTGCGGGGCTGCACAGAAAAAGCGCCAGTGCGCCCAACTGCTCTGGGCTGACAAACTCCCCAGAGGGCTGTTTCTCCGAGAGGAGTTGTTGCCTTGCTGCTGTCTCGGTGAGTTGGTGTTGGGCCGCTCTTGCATCCACTTGTCTTTGCACCAAGGGCGTGAGCACCCATCCGGGGCAGATGGCATTGCAGGTGATAGAGGTCTGCGCGGTCTCGAGTGCCACCGTCTTGGTGAGCCCGATGACTCCGTGCTTGGCAGCGACATAGGCCGACTTGTTCGGTGAGGCCACCAGGCCGTGGACCGATGCAATGTTAATGATGCGCCCCCAGCCGCGTCTGCGCATGCCGGGCAACGCATGATGAATGGTGTGAAAGCAGGCGGAGAGGTTGATAGCGATCACGCTGTCCCAACGGTCTGGGGGGAACTCATCAACGGGAGCAACGTGCTGAATTCCGGCGTTGTTGATCAAGATATCGATCGAGCCCAATTTGGATTCGGCCTCTCGAATCAGGGACTCGATTTCACTGGGTTTGGACATGTCGGCCGGGTGGTAGAGCACCTCCCGATCTGATAAGTCTTGCAGATGACGAGTAATCCCAGAGATCTCCTCGTCGTCACCGAATCCATTGATGACGAGTTGAGCCCCCTCACGGGCGAATGCCTCCGCCATGCCCAGCCCAATTCCGCTGGTCGATCCCGTGATGACCACCACCTTCCCTGGGAGTGAGGCCATGTCTGTGTCTCCTTGGATATTGTTAGCATCTTCATTATGGATCCTCAGCTTATTGAAGTCTCGTGTGCAGGTGCTGCAGGGCCGCATGTCATGCGCATTCAGACCTGGGGAAAGACAGACCCAAACAGGGCTGTGGTTTGCGTGCACGGCCTCACGCGCATCTCCGATGATTTTTGTCGTGTGGCCGAGGCCCTCTCGAACAGGTATTGGGTGATCTGCCCAGATGTGGCCGGACGGGGACGCTCCGATTGGCTGTCGGAACCAAGTCACTACCACCTCGGGCAGTACGCCCACGATATGCACACCATGGCCATTGCTCTGGCCTTGGGGCCATGTCATTGGGTCGGAACCTCCATGGGAGGGCTGATCGGCATGTTGGTTGCGGGGAGTCCGACCCGACAGAGCGATTACCCAAAGCTTGTCTTGCGATCCCTCCTGCTCAACGATGTCGGCGCAGTGGGCAATGGCGAGGCGCTGCTACGCATCGGCAAGTATCTCGGTGCAAATCCGTTGATTGAATCCATTCCAAAGGCAGAGGAACTCATACGAAAGATTTTCTCGGGCTTTGGGGCCTTGTCGGATTCCGACTGGGCCATGCTCACTCGCTCGGTGATTCGGCCCGATGGCGATGGCTGGCGATTTCATTACGACCCCCGCATCGCCGACGCATTTCAGTCGAGTCTGCCTGAGCCCAGCACGAAGAACAGCGACGTCTCGCTATGGCCTTTGTTTGACGCGATTGATGTTCCCGTGCTTCTTGTTCGAGGCGCGCAGAGCGATTTGCTGACTGATGCCGTCGCCAAAGAGATGGTTTTGCGTGGTCGCTTACAAACTCCAGAATGCTTGACTTGAGTCCTTGCTCCTTGGCATCGGCTCCACCGGCAACACCGAAGAGACGATCGAAAGCGCGTTTGGGCTGAA
>DAIPXU010000196.1:0-2120 GCA_036783055.1 Burkholderiaceae bacterium
GCCAGTACCTGCTCGACATCCTTCAAGACAAGGTCTTTTTATGAAGATTGAGCGTCTCGCCCCATTCGTTGATGTGTTGATCCTTCGGCCCACTGTGCACCGAGACGACCGGGGTTTTTTCCTCGAGAGCTTTCATCTCGACCGCATGGAAAAGGCGCTTGAGTCGAGCGTGCCGGGCGCCACCTTTCCGAGCTTCTTGCAAGACAACCACTCGCGCTCAAACAAAGGTGTGTTGCGCGGCATTCATTTTCAGCGTGCGCCGCATGGCCAGGCCAAGCTTGTGCGCGTGGCCCGCGGCCGAGTCTTCGATGTAGCGGTGGATCTTCGTGCGAACTCGCCCACATTTGGCCAATGGGCTGGCATGGTCCTGAGTGACGAAGACCACGCGCAGCTCTATATCCCGCAGGGCTATGGCCATGCATTCTTGGTCCTTGAGGACCACACCGATTTCATTTACAAGACTTCTGATTACTACGCCCCCAACAGCGAAGGCGCGGTGGCATGGAACGACCCCAGCATTGGTATTGATTGGCCCTTTAAGGCCTTCGGCATTGAGGCCCCGGTGTTGTCGGGCAAAGACAAGGCTGCTCCTGTGTTGGCCGAGCTCAAACCGCTCTAACGCCCGACTCCGCTTGGCTCGCATCGATTGCCCCACCTCTCTCTGCTCTCCCCAATGAGTGCATCTGCGACCCACAACACCGGTCGTTCAAAATGCTCCCCCCGCGCCCCAGAATCCTTATTCTTGGTGCATCTGGGCAACTCGGCCGGGCCCTTGTGAGTGAAACCGCGCAACAGGGCATTGAGGCCCGCGCCCTAGGCCGCGAGCAGATCGACTTTTCGAAACCAGAGTGGGTTCGTACGCAGCTTGCTCAATACGCAGAGGCATTCGCCCCCACGCATGTCATCAATGCCACGGCATACACCGCAGTGGATCGCGCGGAGCTCGAGCGCGAACTTGCTATGCGAGTGAATGGGGAGTCCGTGGCTGAACTTGGCCGGGTATGCGGCGCATTGGGGCTGCCGCTCATTCACTTCTCAACCGACTATGTTTTCAACGGTCGGCTACCGTTGACCCAGGCCTACGGGCCCGACCACCCCACCGACCCGCAGTCGGTCTACGGCTCGAGCAAACGGGCGGGTGAACAGGCGCTTATGGCTAGTGGCGCGAATGTGATTGTCTTTCGCACCTCGTGGGTCTACGCCGCCCATGGCAGTAACTTTTTTCAGACCATGGTCTCGGCCGCTCAGAAGCGCGACCAACTCAGTGTGGTGAACGACCAGTTCGGGGCGCCCACATCGGCCCACTGGTTGGCTCGGCAGGCCATTCGTGTCTGTGAGCAGTGGCAGAAGGGCTCAAGAATTCTGCACCTGACTGCCTCTGGCCACGCCCACTGGTGCGATTTCGCCCGCACCCTTCTGCACCTGGCTCGGCAGGCCAATCCCAATCTTCCGTGGCGAGTCACCACCGATGAGCAGGTCCAGGCGGTATCCACCCAGCAATACGAGGACACCCTTCGCACCGCGGGCCGCACCGACCCCATCGCGCCTCGCCCTAAGAACTCACGGCTCGGCTCTTCCGAGACCTTCGAGCGTTTTCGACTAGAGGCATCGACTTGGCAGGCCCAACTCGAAGAGGTGGTCTCGCTCTGGAGCGGGAATCGCTCGTAGGGCGAGGATTGGGACCATGACCCCTCTTCAGACAACGCCCCCTCCTTTAGGGCCTCCGTTAGGCCGATTGAACTGAGGTGCTCCCCGCCGTATTATGACCATATGGTCATTTATCAAGGGGTTGCCGATGAGATCCGTTCAAGTTGTGGTTGCAAAGGCCAAGTTCTCCTCGCTGCTCAGCAGGGTGGAATCGGGCGAGTCGATTGCAATCACGCGGCACGGGAAGGTTGTTGCCCGATTGGTGCCCGAGCAACCTTGCTCCGCTGCCGATGTCTTTCGAAGAGCAAACGCTTTGCTGGCAGGAGCCGCTCTAGTGGAGCCCGAGGACCAGCCTCCCGAGCCGGTGGAGGGCTTCTGAGTAATGGCAAAGCGTTATCTACTCGACACAAACATTGTCATTGCCGGAATTCGTGGAGAACGCCAGGTTCTGGATCGCCTCGATGAAATAGACC
>DAIPXU010000197.1:0-2108 GCA_036783055.1 Burkholderiaceae bacterium
CTGCCGTTCCCGTGCCGTCGTCCTGCCCATCGGCGGGATCGAGCTCCAGGTCCTCCTGAGCAGCGAGTTGCGCGCCGGCCGTCATTAGACCAATCTCCGCAGTGAGCGAAGTACCTGCGCGGCCCGCAAAGAGCAAAGCAGTCACCACCGGACCCAGCTCGCGCACCAGAGAGAGGGCCACCAGCAGGCCCAAAGCCTCCTCGGAGCCGTAACGCCGAAGCGTGTAGTAGCCCTGCAAACCAAGGACAAGGCCAACAAACAAGCCCGAGACAAGAATGATCGCCAGCGAGTGATTGCCAAGAAAGTGAACCTGAGACGAGACCAATTCCATGCGTTTGACGCCCCTCGGCAGTCTTGCCATGACAGCGGCGCATAGCCGAGCAAACGCTCCCAGGCCAATGAGAACCCCGATCACCCATTTTCCTAGACGGGCCACTCGATCAAGCAGGGCGGTCATGAAAAATCATCCTCGAGTGCTGCAGCGGCCATGTGAAACTGCACTGGGCCGGACTCATCGCCCGCTAAAAATTGTCGGACATAGGGGTCGGTCGAGTTGCGCAATTCATCGGGAGTGCCCAGCGCAACGAGTCGGGCGCCGCGCTCGGAGGGGGCCAGGACCGCGACTCGGTCAGCGATGGCAAAGGTCTCTGCCACATCGTGCGTGACCACGATCGAGGTTGCACCCAGGGCATCATTGAGCCGGCGAATCAGTCGAGCGGTGACACCCAGGGATATCGGGTCGAGTCCCGCGAAGGGCTCGTCGTAGAGAATCAGTTCCGGGTCTAGTGCCACGGCCCGAGCCAATGCGACGCGTCTGCCCATCCCGCCCGAAATCTCGCTGGGCATCAGGCCTGCAGCGCCGCGCAGCCCAACCGCCTCGAGTTTGAGAAGAACCAAGTCCTTAAGCAAAGACTCCGAGAGCCTTGAGTGTTCTCGTAGCGGGAAGGCCACATTCTCGAAGCAATTCAAATCAGTAAAGAGGGCTCCAAACTGAAACAGCAGGCCAATTCTCTTTCGAAGCGCATACAGACTCGCTTGGTCGTCAACTCTCAAGGGTTCACCGAGCAATTCAATCGACCCCTTTGTGGGCCTGACCAGCCCAGCGACCAGCCTCAATAGAGTGGTCTTGCCCACACCAGATCCACCCATAATGGCCAAGAGCTCACCCCGCCTGACCGCCAGACTCAGAGAGTCAATGATGGACCTGCTTCCATAGGCAAAGCCCACCTCGTTGAACCGAAGTGCAGAGTCACCGTGTGAGTGGGTTTGAACAGACGCGGACAGCATTGGCCCGATTGTAACGACAGCCTACTCTGCGCGGCCTCTGCGAGAGACGCCTTGTCTTCTTGGCAAGTGAATTGCTTTAAACTCAACGCTCATGACTGGCTCCCCGCCCGAGGTGCAACGCAACGCGCATACGCTCATGGCCCGCCTGCGTCAGGTGGTTCTTATTGAGTCCAATGCTGTCTCCGGTCTGCTCGAGCAGCTCGACGACAACGCCATACAGGCGGTTGAACTCATCGCAAAACTAAAAGGGCGGTTGGTGGTCACGGGGATGGGCAAGAGCGGCCACATCGCGAAAAAAGTCGCGGCCACTTTTGCTTCCACCGGTACCCCGGCTTTTTTCGTGCATCCAGCAGAAGCCCAGCACGGCGATCTCGGAATGATCCAACCCGAAGACGTCGTGCTGGCGATCTCTTATTCGGGCGAGACCGAGGAGATCAAAGACATCGCCCCCATTCTCAAGCGAATGGGCACACCTCTCATCGCCATCACGGGCCACGACAGTTCAAGTCTTGCCCGACTCGCCACACTTCACCTTGCGGCTCGGGTGAAGGAGGAGGCATGCCCCCTGAACCTTGCGCCCACTGCAAGTACAACGGCAGCCCTGGTCCTGTCCGATGCCCTGGCTATGGGTGTGCTTGAGCTTCGCGGCTTCAAGCCCGAGGACTTCGCTCGGGCACATCCCGGGGGCAGCCTCGGCCGACGCCTGCTGGTGAAGGTCGAGGACGTAATGCGATCTGGGACAGAGATGCCGAGCGTGTCGCAAGACACCCAGCTTCAAGAGGCCCTGGTAGAGATGGGCAATAAACGCCTTGGGATGACCG
>DAIPXU010000198.1:0-1650 GCA_036783055.1 Burkholderiaceae bacterium
TGACGAGGGCGCCCCGGCATTTTTCTTCATGGAGGCATTCAGCCACCGAGAGGCCTGCGATCGAACAGTGGGAGGGATCCGATGCACGGTGCCTGCGGGGCATTACTTCGCCATGGGTGACAATCGTGACAACTCAGCCGATAGCCGCATCTGGGGCTTCGTTCCCGAGCGCATCTTGGTGGGGCAGGCCTTCATGATTTGGTTTAACTTTGGTGAGGTGGTCTCCGGCCGTTTTGATCGATTGGGGTTTTTCGAGTGACAGAACTCGAGAAGCGCCTTGGCTACACGTTCAAGGACGCATCCCTCTTGCGGCTGGCACTGACCCACCGCAGCCATAGCCAGCCGCACAATGAGCGTCTGGAGTTTCTCGGTGACAGCGTACTGAACTTGGCGGTATCTGGTTTGCTCTATCGAGAACTCGATCAGTTTGCCGAAGGCGATCTGAGTCGAGTGCGCTCCAGTCTGGTCCGGCAGCAGGCCCTGCACGACATTGCCAGTTCCCTGCAGTTGAATGAGCAGCTCTTGTTGGGAGAGGGAGAGCGCAAGAGCGGTGGCCTGCGGCGCCCGTCGATTCTGGCCGATGCACTCGAGGCGGTTCTGGGTGCGGTCTATCTCGACGGTGGCTATGAGGCGGCCAAAGGAGTCGTTGAGTCCCTCTACCTACCAATTCTTCAGTCGGTGGATGCAGCCACCCTGGGCAAGGATGCCAAGACGCTTTTGCAGGAGTTTCTGCAGGGCCATGGCCTGCCCTTGCCGAGCTATCAGGTGGTGGCCACGATGGGCGCCGCCCATAGCCAGGTCTTCGAGGTCGAGTGTGCGGTGCCGAAGTTGTCGATTGTGAGTCTTGGAAGCGGGGCGAGTCGCCGTGCGGCCGAGCAGTCCGCTGCCACCAAGGCGCTAAGGGCTGCGCAGGAGGCCGTCTCTGTGGCGCCTAAGAAACGACGCCGGAGCAAGAAGGTGGGTGAACCCCCACAGAAGCGCCTTGAATTCACGCCGGGGAATGAGTAGTTCGGATCATCGAGCGGGCATGGTGGCGATTGTCGGTCGCCCCAATGTTGGCAAATCAAGTCTGATGAATGCATTGGTGGGGATGCCCATCTCCATTACTTCGAGAAAGCCGCAGACCACTCGGCATCGAATCCTAGGGGTTCGAACCGAGCCGGGGCATCAGATTCTCTTTGTCGACACGCCAGGCATTCAAGAACTTCATCGCGGCGCGCTGAATCGACAGTTGAACAAGGCCGCGGTCTCCTCACTTGACGATGTCGACGCGGTCCTCTGGGTGGTCGAGGCCAAGGGCCTGACCGAGCAGGACGAGCGAGTGCTCTCACTGCTGAGCAAACGGCAGCACCTGGTAGTGGCCCTAAACAAGACAGACTTGCTCAAGACCGACAGAGACCGCCAATCGGCCTTTGCTGTGGGGAAACGCATCTCCGATGCGCTTCCCACTGCGGAGCTTGTACCCGTCTCAGCGAGCAAGGCCTTTCAGCTCAATGAATTGGTGGAGGCCCTTGTGGGCCGACTGCCGGTTCAGGCGGCATTGATGGACTCTGAACTGGTCACCGACCGAAGCCTGCGCTTCATGGCAGCCGAACTCATACGCGAGAAGCTCTTTCGACTGCTCGGAGAAGAGCTTCCCTACGAGGCGAC
>DAIPXU010000198.1:1665-2082 GCA_036783055.1 Burkholderiaceae bacterium
AACCGAGTGCCGAGACACGACGCACGGAGATCGATGCCTCGATTGTGGTTGCGCGGGCGTCTCAGAAGCCCATGGTGATCGGCGAGGGCGGAGGCCGAATTCAAAAGATCGGCCAGTCGGCGCGACATGACATTGCAAGACTCATTGATGGCCCCGTTCATCTCCAACTCTGGGTGCGTGTCAAGGAGAATTGGGCCGACGACGATCAGGCGGTTCGCAGTTTTGGATACGAGTGATGCAAGAGGCCTTTGTATTGCATAGCCTTGCATGGCGTGAGACGAGTCTTGTGGTGGAGGTCTTCACACGGGCCGAGGGTCGGCTTGGTCTGGTGGCTCGCGGGGCGCGGCGGCCGCGCGCCGCGATGCGGGGCGTGTTGCCGCCCGTTCAGCCCATAATGGGTCGGTATGCCGCAAAGGG
>DAIPXU010000199.1:0-2058 GCA_036783055.1 Burkholderiaceae bacterium
GGGGGACCCCCGCGCTCGACTCGATACCATCAAGCGCTGGCTCGACGAGATGGTGGCCTAGGCCAATCCGCCCGGCGGACACTCCCGAATCATCTCTTCACGAAGACGGAGAGCATTGGAAGGAACCCGCTCCACATCTGCCCATGTCAAGGTCTGGCCCGCCCGGACGGGCCGAACCAGCCGAATTCCATGGGCCAATCCAAGCGGAAGGAGAGACTTTTCCGCCGACTCCTTGGCGGGGGTGAGCTTGCCCCACACCGTGTAGCCGCCCTCTCCATCAAGGGTCTCCCCCTCACGAAGGTCTCGCTTTGCGGTTGCTGCAACATCTGCGTGCCACGCAATCGGGCAGCCCGTCGGCTCACGACGAAGCGCGACAGATGCCACCGACTGGCCCACCTCTAAACCAATGAGGTGCCAGCGCTTGTAGAGAGTGAAGTAACGGCCCGTTGGATCTGTATGGGCCTTGTATTCCTCAAAGCAGTTTCGAATGTATTGTGACTCGCCCTCCACTGTCACCCATACCCCCATGCGAATCTCGTAGGGAATAGTCCGTCCATCCTTCTCGAGAGACGAGATGACCTCGACCATGCCCTTGCGCTCGAGGCATCCGCCTTCGTTGATGGGGCGGGTGACGTAGGGGATGTCTTCAATGCTGGCCGGTGGGTATTGGAGACCATTGCTGGGAACCCCAAGACCTGTTGCATTTGCAACTGCTGTGGATTCAATCGAGGGCTTTGATCCATCAAGAAAACTATTGAACATTTTTGGGTTGAGCCCGCCCCGCTCGGCCTGTGCGGGGCTCAGGCCCCAGTTATCCCAGACGGTGTCGGGGGTGGATTGCGCAAAATGCGGAAGCCACTTGTGCCCACGACCGGCAGCGACGACTGGGAAACCACAGGTTCGGGCCCAATCAACCAGGTCACAAATCATCGCCGGCTGGTCCCCATAAGCCAGTGAGTAGATTCGTCCGCTCGCCGCAGCGCGACTGGCCAACAACGGGCCGCAGAAGGCATCGGCCTCTACAGTGACATTCACAACATCCTTACCGTTGGCGAATGCAGCGAGAATGTGGTCGACGGCTGCAATCGGATGGCCGGTGCACTCAACAACAATCTCGACCTCGGGGCTGGCCAAGAGGGACTCCACACGGTCTGTTACGAAGGTTTGGCCCGTCTTTACGGCCTCGAGTAAGGAGTTGGCTCCCAGGCGCGCCGGTTCCCAGCCGACACGGGCAAGGTTGGCCCGAGCGGCCACCGGGTTGACGTCTGCAATTCCAACCAAATGCACACCGGGGGTTTTGGGAATCTGAGAGAGGTACATGGACCCAAACTTGCCCGCTCCGATGAGACCCACCCGAATGGGGCGCCCCTCCGCGGCACGCCGCAAAAGCCCTTGATAGAGACTCACTGAAACTCCCCTGAAAAGTATTGATAGAACAATCAGCGCGAGAGTGTGCTGGGCCTGGAGCGAGCCAGAGCCTCATTTTTTCGAGGCCAACCAGTCGCAGACCGCATTGAAGAGGTTGTCATCGAACCCAACATGCCCACCACGAATCGGCACCAGAAATTCAATAGTATCTGCTCCTTCATGCGCCCGCTGTGTCTCCTCAACGCTGAGGATCGGCACCAGGGGGTCATTGCGAGCGTTGACAAAGAGACACGGCACACGAAGTCCTTTGAGGAACTGGCGGGCCGAGGCGGTCTGCCAATAATGCTCCACTGTGCCGAAGCCGTGCAGCAGTGCGGTAAACGCATCGTCAAAGGCTCGAATGGTCTGGGCCTCTCGAACCTTCTCGAGGTCAAAGAGTCCTGGGAACTGCTGCCATTTGTGTTCGGCCTTCTGCTTCATGGTTCTGAGAAACATCTGCCCATAGATGAGTCGGTTGAGGCCCTCATCGATGGCATCACCACAAGCTGCCAAGTCAATCGGGGCTGAGACAAAAGCAAGGGACTCCACCAAAGACTTCGCCGCTGCACCCTTCTCCCCCGCCCAACAGCAGAGTGCATTGCCGCCAAGAGAGACACCAACGGCGTAGATGTGTGAAGTTGGGCTCTGAAG
>DAIPXU010000200.1:0-2051 GCA_036783055.1 Burkholderiaceae bacterium
AAACGATGGCGTTGGCCTTGCCCGGCTTGAATTCATTATCAATACCAAGATTGGCGTGCATCCCAAGGCCATCCTCGAGTACCCAAAGGTGGATCCAGAGTTGAAGTCTGCCGTGGAGCGCATTGCCCGAGGGCATGCCTCTCCCAGAGACTTCTTTGTCGACAAGCTGGCCGAGGGTGTGGCAACCATCGCCGCTGCATTCTGGCCCAAGCCAGTCATTGTTCGCATGTCAGATTTCAAGTCCAACGAGTACCGCAAGCTCATTGGCGGGTCGCGTTATGAGCCCGACGAGGAGAACCCCATGCTGGGCTTCCGTGGTGCCTCGCGCTACATCGCGCCGGAGTTCCGAGACTGTTTTGAGATGGAGGTCCAGGCGCTCCGTCGGGTACGTGAAGAGATGGGCCTGAGAAACATGGAAATCATGGTGCCGTTTGTTCGAACCCTTGGCGAGGCCAAGGCGGTCTGCGAGTTATTGGCGGCCCATGGCTTGGCCCGCGGCAGCGGTGCAGATGCCAGCGGCAATGGCGGCCTCAAGCTCATCATGATGTGCGAGTTGCCCTCCAATGCAATCATGGCCGATGAATTCCTTGAGTACTTCGATGGCTTCTCGATCGGCTCGAACGACCTCACGCAACTCACCCTCGGCCTCGCCCGCGATTCGGGTCTGGTTGCGGGAGCCTTCGATGAGCGCGATGCGGCGGTCAAAAAGATGCTGGAGATGGCAATCGTGGCTTGCAACAAGGCCAACAAGTACGTGGGAATCTGCGGTCAGGGCCCGTCAGACTACCCCGACCTTGCCAAATGGCTCGTGGAAAAGGGAATTAAATCAATGTCACTAAACCCAGACACCGTGATTGATACCTGGAAGAGTTTGGCTTAGCGTTCATTGATGTTGCTGCCAGTAAAAAAGGGGGGCTTGGCCCCCCTTTTCTTTCATCGCGTTCTCTAGGCACTCGCGCGCCGTTGAAAACTGCCGTCGCTAGACCACTACTGAATCACCCGCATCAACTCACGCTTGCCACCTTTGTAGGTATAGAGCGTGAGGGTACCGCCGTTGATGTCGCCATTCTTATCGAATGAAATCGGTCCGGTGACGCCGTCGTACTTGATCTTGGCCAATTCGGGCAAGTACTTCTTCGGGTCGGTGGCGTCGGCATTCTTCATGGCCTAGACCAGCACCATGGTGGCGTCGTAGACGTATGGGGCATAGAGTTTTACCTCGGCATTCATTTCCTTTTGGAAGCGAGCGCGGAAGGCCTTGTCCTTCTCCACGTATTTTCCAACCACGCCACCGGCCTCTGCGCAGAATAGGGTGCCATTGCCCAAGGCATCGCCAGCCAGCTTGGGCAGTTCGGTCGTGCATATTCCATCGCCACCCATGAACTTGGCATTGATTCCGAGTTGTTTCATCTGGCGAAGCATCGGTCCTGCCACGGCATCCATTCCACCGTAGAAGACGACATCCGGCCTCTTGCCCTTGATGCTGGTGAGAATGGCAGCGAAGTCGGTGGCCTTGTCGGTGGTGTACTCACGGCCCACCACTTTGCCTCCGGCGGCTTTCACGCCCTTTTCGAATTCATCGGCCACTCCCTGACCATAAGCGGTTCGATCGTCGATGATGGCGATTGCCTTGCCCTTGAGTTCATTGACGGCGTAACGCCCAAGGGTTCCGCCCAGCTGGCCATCGTGAGCGACGACGCGGAAGGCGGTCTTATAGCCCTGCAGCGTGTACTTGGGGTTGGTGGCCGAGGGGGAGATTTGTGGAATTCCTGCATCTGAATAGCGCTTCGCAGCAGGGATGGTGGTCCCAGAGATGAGATGGCCCACCACGCCGACGACCTTGGCATCCACGAGTTTCTGGGCGGCAGCGGTGCCCTGATTGGGATCCGCTCCGTCGTCCTCGCTGAGAAGCTCGAACTTCACGGCCTTGCCCCCTATCTTGATGTAGTCCTGGTTGAGGTCCGCGATGGCAAGCTTGGCACCCGCCTCATTGTCCTTCCCGAGGTTGTCGATGACCACGGTCTTGTGCGCTTCATGCTCATTGTTGACTG
>DAIPXU010000201.1:0-1753 GCA_036783055.1 Burkholderiaceae bacterium
CCTCGTACCACTTCACCGAGTGCAATCAATGCATCGAACTGCCCCGTCTCTGCGAGTTGAGAGAGGACCAGAGGAATCTCCAGGGCACCAGGAACCGAGCAGACAACGATGTCATTTTCGTCGACACCCGACTTCAAGCAGGTATCAATGCAACTCGATTCCAGTATCATGGTGATGGCCAGATTGAATCGGGCCACGACTATTCCAAGCCTGAGGCCGACGGCAGTCAGTTCTGGAACAAATCGCTGAACCGTCATCGTTACTTTGCTCCCTCAAATTGTTCGTAGGACACCACCTCAAGGCCATAGCCAGCCATGCTTGGCATCTTTCTTGGCTGACCCAAGAGCTTCATTTTCCCCACCCCAAGGGATTTCAATATGGCGGCGCCCACACCGTAATTGCGAAGGGTGGCAGAGGAGTGGGCCGATCGACCCTGGCCCTGGCCGTGGATGGCACCGTGCGACTCAAGTACCGACCAGACTCGATCGACCGAGGGCGCGGAGTTGATTAAGACCGCGACGCCTGCAGACGTGTCCCCAGCCAAGCGCGCCAGGGCCTGGGGAAGCGGCCAACTGTGCCGACGCGAGTGAGTATCCAGGAAATCAAAGGCAGTCAGTGGCTCATGGACTCGGACATTGGTCACCAATGATGCTTCCGGCCGGCCGCGCAGAAGTGCGATGTGCGGTTGTTGCATGACCCGGTCCCGATAGACCACCATCTCCCAGCGAACCCCCGCGAGCTCGAGCGGACCGCGGGAGCGCTCTTCGACGAGGCTCTCGGTGGCCGAGCGATGTTCGATCAAATCGGCAATCGAGCCCACAAGCAGTCCGTGCTGCTGGGCGAACGCAAGGAGTTGGGGAAGACGGGCCATGCTCCCGTCATCATTGAGGATCTCGCAAATGACCGAGGCCGGGCGCCGACCCGCAAGCGCTGCCAGATCGCAGCCTGCCTCGGTATGACCCGCCCTGGCCAGTACGCCCCCGGCCTGCGCCATGAGCGGGAAGACGTGTCCGGGCTGAACAAGATCCTCGGGTCGTGAGCCCTCTGCAACAGCCACCGCGATGGTGTGGGCGCGATCGGCCGCGCTGATGCCAGTGGTCACACCTGAGGCCGCCTCAATGGAGACCGTGAATGCCGTGGTGTGGGCGGAACGGTTCTCCTGGACCATCAAAGGAAGCTTGAGGCGCCGACAGTCCGGTTCAGTGAGTGTGAGACAGATAAGCCCCCGACCGTAACGCGCCATGAAGTTGATGGCCTCAGCGGAGACCGCATCGGCGGCCATCACCAGATCGCCCTCGTTCTCTCGGTCCTCGTCATCGACCAGAACCACCATCTTGCCCGCAGAAATGGCAGCGATGAGTTCGCTCGCCGAATGAAGCCTTCCCTGAATATCGGTCATGGCCGCCGGCCCCCTGACGCAGGATCCGCACCACTGGCTTGAATACCGCCTGGCCGATTCAATGGACCACTCAACTGACCGATGCGCTCCCAACAACGGACCACCTGTCTCGCAATGGTGTCGACCTCGACATTTACACCATCGCCCACCGCAAGGCCTCGCAACGTTGTCTGGCTCCAAGTGTGGGGAATCAGATTGATATCGATCTCAACACCATCGTCTCGATCGCAGACTTGGTTGATGGTGAGGCTCACACCCTGCAAGGCAATTGAACCCTTCTCAGCCACATAAACCCCCAACTCGGACGGAAGCATCACTGCGAGGCCCACCGACTCGCCGCGAGACTCCAAGCGA
>DAIPXU010000201.1:1763-2028 GCA_036783055.1 Burkholderiaceae bacterium
CACCCCGCCCCCCACGCCTCCGACCTCCCCCTACACACTCCCCCCTCCCACCCCGCCGCCCGCGCGCATCCCCGCCCCCAAGCGTCCCGCCCCGCGCCGGTCGAGCCCCACCGTGCAATCGAGGCTCTCGCGCGAAATGTCGGCAGCAAAACCGAAGGCATCGGGGCGCAAGACCGTCATGCAGGCACCGTTGATGGCGATGGAATCCCCTTCAGAGACATCCTCAGACTCACGGCCGCCCCCGGCCCCCCTGCGCCGACGCCCC
>DAIPXU010000202.1:0-2022 GCA_036783055.1 Burkholderiaceae bacterium
GTGAGAGGGAATGGGTGTTGTTGAGTCGATGATGAACCGAGAGGCTTCCCGACCGGTGGGCAACGAAGTCGAAAGGCCGCGGACCCACCGTGGAGGGCGTGGTGGATGGAGCCGTTGCAGCGGTCGAGGGTTCTACGTTGGTTGGATTCGATTGGCGCCGCCACTCGGCCTGAATGGAGGTCTGGGCAAGCGGTGCCAGTGTGGCCCGAAGCAGGCCCTGGTTTTGGCATTGCTCTGCGCAGGCGAGTCCCACACCGGCCGAGAGAATGCTTCGATGCAACCGAGAGGTGGTGATTGACGTGAATGGCTCGACTCGGTCGCGCAGCGAGAGACCCATGCGCAGGCCCTCCCGCTCCGTCAGCCCGTATGACATCAACAATGACTGCTCGGTGGCATTTCCGAATGCCTCGAACTTCAGCATCCCGGGAGAGAGAAGGTCTGGGCTGGCGACCCATGGAAGCAGAAGGCGCTGACGCTCGCCATCGAGGCCTCGAATCTCGAGTTGCACAAGGCCCGGCCGGTTGCTCGCTCCAAGGGCCTCGAGCAGAACGTTCCCTGGCATGACCAGACCACTGCTGTAGAGTTGCGCGCCTTGTAGGTCGAGGACTCGAAGTCTTGCTGGCTGTTCGAGTTCGATCTGGTTGTAGCTGCGCGTTGCGGCTTGTCTTCGGGGATGGTGGCTCTGAAAGAGCAACCCCAGGCCTGGGCGCGGGCTGGACCAGAGATTGTTTGAGTTCTGCACATGGCCAAGGCTCATGAGCGCCCCGGATGCCAACTCGGTCTCGTGGTTCCAACGCAAAGCTTGAGAAGATTCCCCCGACAGAGTGCTTGCGGTGAATTGGTGCCTGCCGTAACTGGCCGTGAGCCCATAAGCTTGAACGCGAGTAGTACCCAGCCAGTCCAGGGCAAGGCTTGGCAACTCTTCAACCACTGCGGTGCCTCTGCGCACAGAACAACCGGGCTTGGTCTGGGCCACTGTGGCGGGGGCATGGCCCTGAATAATTCTTTGTGGCTGGTGACTCGATGGTGGAAGTACAATGCGCACCACACCGGATTTGGGTTCGAAGCGGCACGACTCTCTGGGCCCGTCGACCCGCGCCATGGCCCGGCCTGCAAGGGTCGCATGGGTGCGGCCGTCGAGCAGCGCCCGAGAGGCCAGTGCCTGGGAGTCGATCCAGCAGGCTGTGGCGCTGATGGGAATCACCATGGCGCCCCGTGCGGCCTGGACCTGATTGATCTCGACTGCGGCCAGAACGGCCTGTTCAGGACTCAGGGTGGCATCCATGGCCGATGCCGCCATGGATAGCCCTCCCGCCAAGAGGGCGACCCAAAGCAATCGCAATCCCCACAGAGGGGATCCACGGCTCTGCATGAAATCCCTCTAGCGCTGGGCGGTGCGACTGCTGCGGCAGAGATCGGCCTGTTCCCCAGGCAGGTGCGTCTGTGGTCCTTTGACGTCGGGGTCGAGCACCAAACGCACTGCGATGGGCTGGGGATTTTCAAACCGATGGCAACCCGCGACCAGTGGGAGACTGGGCTGGTGGGGGGCGGGCTCCTTGGCATCTCGGTAAATGGGCAGGCTGAAGCGAAAGCGAAAGGCGAGGCCCTGGTTGCTGGGGGTCTGATCGGGAACTTGTTCCACAAGCAGCCGGTGGTATTGGGAGCGGTTGTGGATTTGGGCACGAATGATCTGACGCTCTCCTGCACCCAATTCAAAGAAGCGAGGGGAGACCAGCCCATCGGCGGGGCTGGGCTCGGTTGCGCCGACCTCCCAGGCCACGAGTCGGACCGACCAGCGCGATGGTCCTGGAATGGATGATTGGACCTCGGTGACAACAATGCCCGCGTCATCGGGATGGAGTTGGGGAGGGGTGACCGCGAGGGCGGCCCCCGCTGCTCGACTGAGAATGGCAATCGAGATCCCCATGCAAGTGAGAAGGAGGGGCCGCGTCATCATCAGTAGCTCACTGTGGCAACGATGGTGTCGGCGTAGCTGCCCATATTCGGGACGGATTGGCCCGC
>DAIPXU010000203.1:0-2017 GCA_036783055.1 Burkholderiaceae bacterium
TGGCGTAACAAATGTCGCTTATCATGGGCCCACGAATCATTGGGAAACGGCTCTGCAACGCCTTCACGAGTGCCTGGGTGTCGTCGATCGAAAGTGTAGTCTGCGTGACATAGGCGAGCTTCTCCGGCGTCTTCACTTCAACGCGTTCGGCCTGCGCCTCGTCCTCGACCAGATAAATACCCGTGTCGAGCTGGCCCATGGTGCCCTCCACCTCGGGATGCCCTGCATGGCCAATCATGATGATTTCCATGCCCTCGGCCGCGAGCTTTTTTACTTCCACATGAACCTTTGTAACCAAAGGGCAGGTGGCATCGAAGACCTCGAGTTCTCGCGCCACAGCATGGTCTCGAACCTTTCGAGAGACACCGTGGGCACTCATAATGACTCGCGCACCCACTGGGACCTCATCCAGGTCCTCAACGAACACGGCACCCTTCTCCCGTAGGTCTCGTACAACATGGTCGTTGTGGACGATCTCGTGCCGAACATAAATGTGCGCTCCAAAGCGCTCGAGCGCTCGCTCGACAATCTCAATGGCACGGTCCACCCCCGCGCAGAACCCCCGCGGCTCCGCCAGAAGAATCTCCACTTCGTTCATTGCAGCCATGGTTAGAGCACCCCAATAATCTGAACCTCGAACCGAACGGCCTGCCCAGCAAGAGGATGGTTGAAATCGAATAGAGCAGAGTCGCCCTGCCACTCCTTGAAGATGCCCGCGAAACGTCCGCCATCGGGCGTGGGGAACTCCAGTAGATCACCTGGCTCAAGGGGGTCGTCGGGACTGGCGTGCTCAATCAACAAACTTCGCGCGACCGACTGAATCAGTTCGGGGTTGCGTGGGCCGAAAGCATCACCAGAGGCCAAATCGTAGCTCCTACGTTCACCCTCTCTGAGGGCGATCAGGCAGCGCTCCAGGCCCGGGGCAAACTGCCCACTGCCGACCTCAACCGTTGCAGGACGGTCCTCAAACGTGTTGAGCAAGACCCGCTCCTGCCCATCGTGAATGCCTGTCACCTTGTAGTGGAGGGTGACAAACGACCCCATCCGAATGGTTCCAGTGACATTGCCCTGTCCATCCGATGAATGGATTGTTGAAGCCTTGCTTTCCATAGTTGCGCATTCTCTACTCTGAAGCCGCACTATGCCAATTGTTTCCGACCAAGTCCGCGGACTTTCGAACGAGACCGAATTGCCCCGCGAGCGACTCCTGCAACGGGGCGGTCAGCGCCTCACCGACAGCGAGATTCTCTCCATCCTCATTGGCCCCGGAAGTCGGCGGGCCTCCTGCCACCAGATCGCCGCAACCCTTCTGCACCGTCTCGGCAGCCTTGCGGCCGTCTTGGCGGCCAAACCGCAGGACATCGAGGGCATTCCTGGCATTGGCCCGGGCAAACTCTCTCGAATCAAGGCATGCGGTGAAGCACTGCGAAGAGTCAACCGCCTCGAGTCGAGCAATCGATCCCTTCAGTCCCCCCTGGAGATCAGCGCCTGGTTGCTTAGCCGCCTGGCTTGGAGACCCAACGAGGTCTTTGGCGCCGCCTTCCTCGATGGCCAGCGGCGACTGCTTCAAATCGAGGAGCTATTCCATGGCGGCCTGGGCCAGACCAGCGTCTACCCACGGGAGTTGGTACGACGGGCCCTGCAGCTCAATGCAGCCTCCCTCATCCTCTTTCACAACCACCCCTCGGGGGTGGCCCAGCCGAGCCTCGCAGACATTCGGCTGACCCAGAATCTGCGAAGCATGTTGGCGCCCTTAGAGATTCAAATATGGGAGCACTTACTTGTAGCGGGCCCCAACGTTGTGGGGATTGGGGCGCCTTGACGCAAACCTTTGAATTTCCTAAACTAACGGATTACGCCAATTGCATGACGGAGAGTTTTTTATGGCTCGGGTGTGCCAAGTAACGGGCAAAAAGCCCATGGTTGGGAACAACGTTTCCCACGCCAACAACAAGACCAAGCGCCGTTTTCTGCCCAACCTGCACTACCGCCGGTTTTGGGTTGAGCGCGAGAAGCG
>DAIPXU010000204.1:0-2003 GCA_036783055.1 Burkholderiaceae bacterium
CTCCTCAACGAGAAGAGCCTGCTTCTCACTGGCTGGAAGAGGGAGTATCTCGGCCCATCGATTCGCCACCCAGCCGCATTCATCGAGCCGCTGCGGTCGCAGAAATGGCATCTGATCCTCTTGAACCCCTTGCCGTTGCAATTCGGCAATGAGCGCGCCCAGCTTTGAGCAAGCGAAGGAATCACTCTCATCGATTGGCTCTGGCGCATCGGGCTCTAAACCAGTGACACGTGCCATCCAGAGACCGGCGGTCGCTCGCTCGCTCGATTCGATGCGAAGCCTTTGGCCGCCACGGCAACGGATGGTGACCAGACCGGGCCCAGGCTCATGATGCTGAAGAACCTCGACCAATGTCGCGACCTGAATGAACTTCTCAAGCTGGTTGGGCCGATTCACCTCTGAACCCTCAAGAAGGGAGACGATGGCGAATTGAAGCTCCCCCTTCATTACACGCCGAATCATGCTGAGGTAACGCACCTCGAAGAGCTGCAGCGCCATGAGCCCGTCTGGAAACAGCGGGCTGCGAAGAGGGAAGAGGGCCACCTCTCGCGAGGGAGTGACTTCCTTCATGCAATAAATCGGACTGCCATGGTCCCGATTCTTTAGTGCTTGTTGTCTTTTCTCAGTGAACGATTCGGGCGCGAACCGCCTGGGGCGGGCACCCGACCGCCCGCACCGGGGCTCGCAGAGGCATGGGGCCTTCGGGCCTGGCCCGCGGACTTCCCTTGGGGGGCGCGGCCACGCTTGGGGGCACCTGTGCGCTTCATTCGAACCCCTTCGGGTAGAAGCCGCGTTCCTGTGAGTCGCTCAATTTGAAGCGCCAAGCCGATTTCGCTCGGCTCACAGAGAGAAATCGCAGTGCCTGCTCGGCCTGCCCGCCCAGTGCGGCCAATTCGATGAACATAGGCCTCGGGAACATTGGGCAGGTCGTAGTTGAATACATGGCTTACGGAATCGATGTCGATCCCTCGCGCGGCGACGTCGGTTGCCACCAGGACGCGGACCTTGCGTTGGCGAAAAGCGTTGAGCGCTCGGTCCCGCTGGGGCTGGGACTTGTCGCCATGAATCGAGACGCTCTGATGCCCGTAGCTTCGTACGAGCTTCTCAAGCTTGTCGGCACCGTGTTTGGTTCTGGTAAACACAATTGCTTGTTCGATGGCATCGTCCGCGAGCAAATCGATGATGGTTTCTGGCTTCTTGCCTGGGTCGACCATGAGCAGGCTCTGTTCGATTTTCTCAACCGGCCGACTCTCTTGGGCGCACTCCACGTGAACTGGGTCGGTTAAGAAGCGGTCCACAAGTCCGCGAATCTCGCGTGGCATCGTGGCCGATAGCAGAATGGTCTGGCGTTTGGATGGAAGTCTTGCGAGCAGCGCCTCGATCGCGGGCAAGAACCCGAGGTCCATCATCTGGTCGGCTTCATCGAGGACCACCATCTGCGTCTGATCCAGGCGAACATGTCGGGCATTGAGGGGGTCTTGCAGGCGGCCGTGGGTCGCCACGAGAATGTCTACCCCAGGCTCAAGAGACTTGATCTGAGGCAGTGCCCTTGCACCACCGACCACCAGAGCGCTCGAGAGCCTGGAGAATTTTCCGTAGGTCTGAATGCTCTGGTGAATCTGTTGGGCCAACTCGCGGGTGGGCGCCAAGATGAGTGCACGGCAGCTCTTGGGCATTCGAGGCGGTTGTGGCCTCGCAGGACCTGACCCCGGTGCAGCGCTGGCGGCAGCGGAGATTCGATGGAGAAGGGGCAGCACGAATGCTGCGGGTTTGCCTGTGCCCGTCTGGGCAAGACCGAGGACATCCCGACCTTGGGAGGCATGGGGAATCACCTGGGCTTGAATGGGTGTGGGTTGGGTATAGCCTTCTGCGGCGACAGCGCGCAGGATTGGCTCGGCAAGACCGAGCCCGGAGAATGACGACATTGGTTTTCTTTCGTACTGGACGATGGAGCGGGCGATGGGAATCGAACCCACGTCTTGAGCTTGGGAAGCTCAGGTCCT
>DAIPXU010000205.1:0-1987 GCA_036783055.1 Burkholderiaceae bacterium
GCTCAGATTAGTGAGGGTTGGTGATGTCATTTCAATGACATTTCACAGGCTGAGGCGAGGGTGGCGGTGCGGTGAAGATGCGACTCGGCAGATTTGTGGCCCGATGGAGTTTCAGTTCGTTGGAGATGTGGCCCAGCGAGCGTGTCACAAGCATCGCGCAGAATGTGGGTCCACATGAGCACCTTTGAACCGCGGAGTCCCGCAATGATTGCCTTACTCGTTCCCTTATTGGTTTTATTGATGCCGCAAGCGGCCCTGGCTCGAGACAATCCAAGTGCCAGCGCGGAGAGACCCATCGTGATTCTTGTTGGTCTCGATGGCTTTCGCGCCGACTACCTCTCGCGAGGGCAATCGCCCAACCTATCACGCATGGCTGCAGAGGGAAGCCTCTCTCGCGGACTGATTCCAAGCTTTCCCACCTATACCTTTCCCAACCATGTCACCCTGGTCACAGGGCGCAGGCCGCAGGGCCACGGCATCCTGAACAACACCATGTCCGACCCGGACATTCCCGATCAACGATTTCGTCTCGCCGATCGCAGCGCAGTAACCAACCCCGCTTGGTGGTCCGAATCCCTCCCTATCTGGGTCACTGCCGAGCGGCGAGGACTCCGAACAGCCACACTCTTCTGGCCCGGCAGCGAGGCCGCCATTCAAGGCGTTCAGCCGTCCCGCTGGCTCTATTACCAGCACGATCTCAATCCCAATGAGCGGGTCAGACGCTTCCTCTCCTGGTTTACCGAAGATCGCCTGCAACCCCCCGCCTTCGCGACCATCTACTTCTCTCAGGTCGACTCGGCGGGTCATGCAGCCGGGCCCGACAGCGAGCGGGTCAACGAGTCTATTCGCGAGGTCGACCAGGCTCTCGGCCAGCTTCGTGCCGGCCTCGAAGAATTGGGGCTGCTTCAACGCACGGTGTTCGTTGTGGCAGCCGACCATGGCATGTCGCTCGTACCCATTGAGCAGGTCATCTCCGGTGGCCAACTGCTCAAGGGCCTCCCGGGCGTTCGATGGGAGTGGACAGGTGCCACCTCGGGTCTTCACCTCGGCGGTGAGTCAGAGGCCGCAGTCCTTCAGGCACTCAGCACCCACAAGCAATTGAGCTGTTGGCCCAAGCGAGACATTCCAGCGCGCCTGGGGGGAGGTGCCCATCGCCGCATTCCCGATGTCGTCTGCCTGGCCCAGCGAGGCTGGTCCGTCACCGATCGAATGCTGAGTTTCCCGATTCCGGGTCAGCACGGTTTCGATCCCGAGGACCCCGAGATGCACGGCCTCTTTCTGGTCCACGGGCCAGGCATTCCTCGACGCACGCTTCCGCCCGTATCGAATACGGAGGTCTATGGGTTGCTTTGCAAACTCTTGGGCCTGCCGCCCGAGGCCAACGACGGGACTGGTGCCCTGGTCAGGCTCTTGTCGCCCTAAAACACTGGCTACACTTAATGGATGTCACGCGCATCCACCAAATGGCTACTGGTCCTCTCTGGCTTTTTTTTATCTGCCGGCCTCTGGGCCAGCGAGATTGTCGGCAAGGTCATTGCTGTCTCCGACGGCGACACCATCACGGTGCTCGCTCCAGGCAACAAGCCAACGAAAATCAGGCTGGCCGGCATTGATGCTCCAGAGAGCAAGCAGCCATTTGGTCAGAAAAGCCGCCAGCACCTCGCGGACATGGTGTTCGGTAAAGAGGTGCGCGTCCAGGTGGTCAACAAGGATCGCTACGGAAGAATCGTTGGAGTGGTCTACCTGCCGCAGACCATGCCCAATGGGGAAATCCTGATCGATGTTGACCTGGCGCAGATTGAGTCCGGCCATGCCTGGGCCTACCGTGACTACCTCCGCAGCCTGCCCACTGGCAAAGCAAATAGTTACCTAGCCGCGGAGAAAAGTGCCAAAACGAACAAGCAAGGACTCTGGGTAGAGAAGGAGCCCGACCCTCCCTGGGAGTGGCGCAAAGAGCAACGGGAGTTGCGTAGGAGTCAGCGGGAGT
>DAIPXU010000206.1:0-1904 GCA_036783055.1 Burkholderiaceae bacterium
TGGGCAGTGAAGATTTGCGCGTTTGCAGAGAGCAAGTCCTTTCGCTCCATGCCTGGACCACGAGGCCGAGCACCAACGAGCAGAGCAACGTCGGTGGCTTTGAAGGCCGACTTTGCATCGCTGTGGGCCGACATTCCTGCGAGAAGCGGGAAAGCGCAGTCGTCCAACTCCATCATCACACCGGAGAGTGCTTTCTGAGCTTTCTCGTCGGGTATCTCCAAGAGCTGCAAAATGATTGGCTGGTCTGGCCCCAGCATTGCACCACTTGCGATGCGAAATAGAAGGCTGTAACCAATCTGACCGGCTGCTCCGGTCACAGCGACGCGGACGGGGGGCTTGTTTGACATAGACAACTACTCCTCAAAGAGAGACGGCACAGCGTTTGCGCGCGAAATGGGATTTGAAAGTGAGTGAAGTTTAGGGTTGCCCCTAGCCGGTGTCAAAGCATGAGTCATATAATGGGCGCACTTCAAATTCACTATCGAGGTTTCGCATGCCCGAACTTGCTTCCAAGCGGCGGCCCGAGTTTCGTAACATCCATGTCATACTAAATGTTCAGTACCGACTCCCTCTGGCAGGGGAGATGTCCATCCTCCACAGAATCAGTGGAGCGGGAATGTTTCTCACCTTGCCACTCATTGTTTGGCTGTTTGACATGAGCCTCACCTCCGAGCTCAGTTACGCGCAGCTCACAGAGGTGTCGAGTCATTGGTTTGTGAAGATCATCTACTGCGCTCTGGCCTGGGCCTTCATCCACCACTTCTTCGGTGGGATTCGTCACCTTGTTAACGATGCCCACATCGGAATCAGCAAAGAGGCAAGCCCGACCATGGCCAAAAGCTTCATGGCCATAAGCCTGCTGGTCTCGGGTCTGGCTTGGCTTTTCATCTTCGGAGTCATTTAATGTCATCAGCAACCAACTTTGGGCCAAAGCGACTTGTGGTCGGCGCGCACTACGGCATGCGCGACTGGCTCTCACAGCGGGGCACGGCAATTGTCTTGTCGGTCTATTCGGTCACCCTGGTCACGGCTGCGTTCATGGCCGACGAGCCCACCTACTACGGCTGGTCTGGGCTCTTTGCGCAGACCTGGATGAAAGTCTTCACCCTCGTGGCCTTTGTTGCCTTTACCTATCACGCCTGGGTTGGTGTTCGGGACATCTGGATGGACTATGTCAAGCCCGTCGCGGTCCGGCTTGGTCTGCAGGTTTTTACAATTGTTTGGCTCCTGGCTTGCCTGGCCTGGGCCATAGACATCCTCTGGAGGGTCTAGGTGGCAAACGCTCTCTCCAATCAAGTTTCATCGGTTCCCCGTCGGCGCTTTGATGCAGTGATTATCGGAGCGGGTGGCTCCGGCATGCGCTGTTCTCTGCAGCTCGCAGAGGCGGGCCTCAACGTTGCGGTGTTGTCCAAGGTCTTTCCAACACGCTCCCACACGGTTGCAGCGCAGGGTGGCATTGGGGCCTCGCTCGGAAACATGAGCGAAGACAACTGGTACTGGCACATGTTCGACACCATCAAGGGGTCGGATTACCTCGGCGATCAAGACGCCATCGAGTTCATGTGCAAAGAGGCGCCGCATGTGGTCTACGAGCTCGAGCATTTTGGAATGCCGTTCGACCGAAACCCAGACGGCACCATCTACCAACGTCCCTTCGGTGGCCACACGGCCAACCTCGGGGAAAAGCCGGTCCAACGCGCCTGCGCAGCTGCGGATCGAACTGGGCATGCATTGCTGCACACCCTTTACCAGAGAAACGTCCGGGCCCGAACCCAGTTCTTTGTTGAATGGATGGCGCTCGACCTTCTCATGAACGACCAAGGCGAGTGCATCGGTGTGATTGCACTCGAGAGGGAAACAGGAGAACTCCTTGCACTGGAGGCCAAGACCACTGTCTTCGCAAC
>DAIPXU010000207.1:0-1899 GCA_036783055.1 Burkholderiaceae bacterium
GGGGCCGTCCTGCTCAAAGGCATGGTGGCCGATGAGGCCGAGATCAAGGGGTCGGAGAGGGTGGCCAAGGCCGTCTCAGGTGTGAAGTCGGTGGCCATGGACCTCAAGGTCATTGGGGGGCGCCGCTAGCGGGAGTCTGCAATATGACGGTTCGTTGGGTTCGTTTTGAGAAGGCAGGCATTGTCGGATTTGGTTGCCTAGAAGAGGGCGACCAGATTCGCGTTCACTCGGGCAAAATGTTTGACCATCCGAGGGCCACGGGAGAAACCGTGGCCGTATCCAGTGTTCGTTTGATTTGTCCGGTAGTGCCCACCAAGGTGGTGGCCCTCTGGAATAACTTTGCGCAGCTGAGCGCCAAACTCAATCTCACCAAACCGCCAGAGCCCCTCTATTTGCTCAAGGCCCCAAATAGTTTTAGCGATCCCGATGCCCTCATTCCCAAGCCAGCGGCCGAGGGCAAGGTGGTCTTCGAGGGCGAGTTGGGCATTGTGATTGGCAAAAGAGCCAAGGCGGTCTCGGTCGCAGAAGCCGATGGCTTCATTTTCGGTTTCACCATTGCAAACGATGTCACCCACTCGGACATTCTTTTCCGCGACAGCACTTTCCCACAGTGGGTGCGCTCGAAGGGCTTTGATGGCTTCTTGCCCATGGGGCCGTGCATTGCCACCGGGCTCGATGCCAAGGCACTCACAGTGAAAACGGTCCTCAATGGGGATGTCCGCCAGGAGTACCCCATCGCTGACATGCACTACTCCGTGCAGGAGTTGGTGGCCCTCATTTCGGCGGACATGACTCTTATGCCTGGAGATGTCATTATTTGCGGGACGTCAGTTGGCGTGGGTTCGATGAAGCCTGGCAGCGATGTCTCGGTCGAGATCGCTGGCATCGGGGTTCTGCGCAATCGCTTCGAGTGATTCCGCGGCATCGCTTCGAATAGGTCTGGGAGGACATAACAATGAAAGTTGCAGTGATCGGCGCAGGTGCGATTGGTGGGTTGGTGGCTTGCAAACTGGCCTTGGCCGGTGAGGATGTGACCTGCATGGTTCGAGGAAAGAACCTTGAGGCGATTCGGGACAACGGCCTCAAACTGATTATGGAAGATGGCACCGAGCACATCGCCAAGAATGTGAAGGCCTCGAATAATTACGACGAGGTAGGCCCCCAAGACATCGTTATTCTCTCGGTCAAGGCCCACCAAGTGGCCGATGTCGCCGACGACCTTAAGAAGCTGCTTGGTCCGAAGACGGTGGTGGTGACCATGCAAAACGGCATTCCTTACTGGTACTTCACCAAGCATGGTGGCCCCTACGAGGGCACCCAGGTGAAGTCTGTGGACCCCACGGGCGATGCCATCAAGAAGATTCCGGCCGACCATGTCTTGGGCTGTGTGGTTTATCCCGCCTCGGAGTTGGTTGCACCCGGCGTCATTCTTCATGTCGAGGGGCTGCGTTTCCCAGTGGGCGAGCTCGACGGCAGCATGAGTGAGCGCGCTCAGATGGTGGCGGATTGCTTCACAAGGGCCGGCTTCAAGAGCCCGGTGCTCGATAACATTCGTGCGGAGATCTGGCTCAAGCTATGGGGCAATCTCACATTCAATCCAATCAGCGCCCTCTCGCACTCAACCCTCGAGGCCATCTGCCAGTACCCGCTGACGCGTCAACTGGCGGCCGACATGATGACCGAGGCCCAGACCATTGCAAACAAACTGGGCATTACCTTCCGCGTCAGCCTTGAGAAGCGCATTGAGGGTGCCGAGAAGGTCGGGGCACACAAAACCTCGATGCTCCAAGACATCGAGGCGGGCCGCAGCGTGGAGATCGATGCCCTGGTCGGGGCGGTGGCCGAACTCGGACGACTAACGGAGATCACCACAACCCAAAACCACAACAGAAAAGCAAT
>DAIPXU010000208.1:0-1868 GCA_036783055.1 Burkholderiaceae bacterium
GAGAAGCGGCTCGCCGCAAACATCGATCTTGCACTGCTAATACTCAGAGGCGAGCCCAGTTTCTCGCCCGAGACGACATTGCGTGTAATGGCAGGGCTTGTTGCCCAGCAGATCCCCTTTCTGCTGGTCGTGAACAAGTCTGATTTGGATGGGCCCACACAGATGGCTTTAAAGAGCCTCTCGCGCATTCAACCAATGCCTGAGACCGCGCCCGAGTGGCCATGGATTCTTGCGAACACAAAGCAGGTCAATGGACTCGATGCGCTCCACCAAGAAATTGAATTGAATTGCCCTGCGGTATCCTCGTCGGAGTCCTCCAGCATCGCACTCATGGGTGAATCGGGCATGGGCAAGAGCAGCCTGCTCAACTTGCTGGTGCCCGATGCCAATGCCCAAACCCAGGCCATCTCCGAGGCATTGTCATCGGGTCGCCATACAACCACCAGCAGTCAGGCCTATCGCATGCCCCAGGCCCCAGGCAAGCGGTCCTTGCGGCTCATCGACACGCCCGGCTTTCAACGCTTTGGTATCTCGCACTTGGATCGAGAAGATGTTGCGTCGGTCTTCCCCGAGTGGAGTTGGCTACAGCAAGGGGGCTCCTGTCGCTTTCAAGACTGCGCCCATTTGCATGAGCCGGGCTGCGTGGTTCAAGCGGCCATAAAAACTGCAGTCGATGCGGGGCAATTGGCGAGGGCCAATGCCTTGGAAGACAAGCGAATTCTCTGGGAGCGGTTACTCAGCTCAGCCAACGCCCCAAATAGAAGATCAACACGATGAAGAACCACATGATCACCGCACGCCAGACCAGCCCGACCGAGGAGTTCATGCTGTACTGCGTGGCCTCGCGAAGGTCGGGGTCGGCAGAGAGCCCCGACTGACCTTCCCAGTCATCCGGATCCGAACCCACCGGTTGGGCATCGGGCACCGTGAGGCGAACACCAATGGCCCCGGCACCCGAGGCCACCAAGACCCGATCGGTATCGTCCAGTGACATGGTCGGCGAGACCCCGGCCCGGGATCGCCACATGGCGATGGAGTCTTCGAAATTACCAACAATCGCGAAAATGACCGCGGTGACTCTAACCGGCAGCCAATCAAGCCAGCTATAGGCGCGACAGGCCACTTCGGAAAAGTGATCGCCCACGGATACGACCGATGAGACCTCCGACTCCAGGAGTGCCGGGGGTGAGGAAGTGTTGGTGCGCTGGGCGATGGGGCGCCCCCAGGCGCGAAGCAGTTGGACATTGAGCCAGTAGGCCAGGGCACCACTGGGGCCCGGCAAGACAACAAACCAGAAGATGGGGCCAAAGACATGCCGTTGGGCAGCGACCAAGGCCAAACGAATAGACTCTCGGACCACCGCAGACTCGTTGCCCGTTTGGGCGGCCGAGCGGGCCACCGCATCGGCCTGAGACTCCTCCACCCACTGGCCAAGAATCCTACGTGCCTCGGGGAGGTCGTCGTTTTTAAGGGCTGCATGGATGTCACTGAACCAGTGGCTGAACTGGCGAAAACCCAGCGTCAGGTAGAGCACCGCCACTGCAAAAATCAACTCGAGAAGCGGGTGGATGAGGCCAAGCAAGGCCGAGACCACCATGCTGCCGATGGCAGCGCCACCCACAATAAAGGCCCAGGTGAACCAGATGGTGCGGCGGCGCGCGGGATCGCGTGCACCACGCGTCTCGCGCAGCTTGTCTACGCCCCAGCCTTGCACCAGATTCATCTGCCGAATGGGCCTGAGCTGCTCGAGCACCAGGGCAATGATGAGGGCCAGTAGAGTCATTCGAAAGAAAAAACCTTCAGAACATTTACGCTATGTGTTGAGACCATGCAGCAAAGAGAAAGTGATAGAGATTTCTCACCATGGC
>DAIPXU010000209.1:0-1857 GCA_036783055.1 Burkholderiaceae bacterium
TAACACTTGGGCCCTTGGCCCATTACCTAACTTGTAACAATCGTCACCAGAGTCAACAGGCCAACCACGAAGAATAAACCGGCCGCCAATCCCACCACGACCACATGGACTGGATTGAGTTGCGCCATGTCCTGATCGTGGGCCACGCCCTTTCGAACGCCAAAAAAAGACCAGAGGACGGCACCAAGAGTCTGTCGAAGGCTGCCACGACGCTGGCTGGCCTCTCGCAATTCGTCAATGGAGGCCATGGACATCTCGCCTAACGAACCACCGTGGCGGTGGGTTGGTTGGGAAGGGAGGCACCATCGGAGGCCTGGGCCCGGGCGGTGGGCAGGCCCACTTCGAAAAAGGTATAGCTAAGGGTGATGTTTCGAATGCCGTCGGGAAGTTGCGGATCAATTACAAAGACAACAGGGAACTCACGTGTCTCGCCGGCCTTGAGAGACTGTTGCTCAAAGCAAAAACACTCGAGCTTCTTGAAGTGCGGGGCCGACTGCTTGGGCGCATAACTGGGAATGGCTTGGCCAGCCAACTCCCTGGACTCATTGTTCTTGATCTCGTAGATGACCGTGACCAATTCACCCGGATGGACTTCAGTGACATTGAGCCGGGGCTTGAAAGTCCATGGCCCGTGCGAGTTGGCATCGAACTCCACCGAGACCAGCCGGCTCTTGTCCACCTGAGTGTTTTGGGCAAAACGTCTTGCCTCTTCGTAGTTGAGCTTCTCCTTGGATGTCAAGACATTGATGCCGGTGAGTTCGCAGATTTTCTCGTAGAAAGGCACCAAGGCATAACCAAATCCGAACATGAGGATGGTCACCATGAGCAGCTTGCCCATCATCTTTTGGTTGTCGCGGGTCGGCTCAGACATGGGGCAAGGCTATGGATTGGGAAAGTAGATGAACTTCAAAACAATCCCCACAAAAAATGCGGCCGCCACCGACGCGAGCGTCAGGGCGATCCGCAGGTTGTGAGGCTTGCGCTGGTCTTCCAAGAGCACGGCTTACTTGACCACCGGAGGGGTCTCGAAGGTATGGAACGGCGCCGGCGAGGGAACGCTCCACTCCAGTCCGCCCGGTGCACCCCAGGGATTGTCAGCAGCCTTGGGGCCGCCCTTGATGCACTTGATCACGACATAGAGCAGCAGGAGTTGGCTTAGACCGAATCCAAACGCACCGACGGAGGCCAGCAGATTGAAGTCGGCGAACTGCATGGGGTAGTCGGCATAGCGGCGGGGCATGCCGGCCAGGCCCAAGAAGTGCATGGGGAAGAAGGTGATGTTGAAGAAGATCATCGAGAGCCAGAAGTGCGCCTTGCCCAGCGTCTCGTCGTACATGTGGCCCGTCCACTTGGGCAGCCAGTAGTAGACACCCGCAAACAGCGCGAATAGCGAGCCGGCCACCAAGACATAGTGGAAGTGTGCAACGACGTAGTAGGTGTCATGCAATTGAATATCGATGGGCGCGACCGAGAGAATGATTCCGGTCAGACCACCGATGGTGAAGACCACGATAAAACCAATGGCAAACAGCATGGGGGTCTCAAAGGTCATGGAGCCGCGCCACATTGTGGCGAGCCAGTTGAATATCTTCACACCTGTCGGCACCGCAATGAGCATGGTGGCGTACATAAAGAAGAGCTGGCCGGTGAGCGGCATGCCCGTGGTGAACATATGGTGGGCCCAGACCACGAAGGAGAGGATGGCAATTGAGGCCGTGGCATAGACCATGGAGCTGTAGCCAAAGAGGGTCTTGCGCGAGAAGGTCGGGATGATCTCGGAGACGATTCCGAAGGCCGGGAGAATCATGATGTAGACCTCGGGGTGGCCAAAGAACCAGAAGATGTGCTGGTACATCA
>DAIPXU010000210.1:0-1844 GCA_036783055.1 Burkholderiaceae bacterium
CGCGATGATGACGAAGTCAGCATCCGCATAGGCCTCTTGGGGATTGAGGGTGGCCCTTAGGTTCAGCTTCTTGGTCGCCAGGTAGTCTTCAATCTCGCGGTCTTCGATTGGAGATTGCCTTGCATTGATCTGCTCGACCTTTTTCTGAATGAGGTCGAGTGCAACCACCTCGTGGTTCTGCGAGAGCAACACGGCATTGCTCAGTCCCACATAGCCCGTGCCGGCCACTGCAATTTTCAACTTGCCTTTTGGCATTGCCCCCATCCTGTTTTGTTATGTCCGACCATATTTGTCATCCAAGCGAACAATGTCATCCTCGCCCAAGTAGCTTCCTGACTGAACTTCAATGAGTTCCAGCGGGAGCTTGCCCGGATTCTCCAGGCAATGTGTTGCACCAATGGGTATGTAGACAGACTGATTCTCACTCACCAACTGAACACTCTGGCCAATGGTGCCCTTTGCCGTTCCCTTCACAACAATCCAGTGCTCGGCCCGATGGTGATGCATCTGAACAGAGAGTCGTGCACCCGGCTTGACGCTGATTCGCTTGACTTGATAGCGCTCGCCGTTATCAATGGAGTCGTAAGAGCCCCATGGTCGAAAGACTTCTCGGTGTAAATCCGCTTCGCTTCGCCCCTGCGCCTTCACGGTCTCGACAACCTTTTTCACATCCTGGGCCTTGTCCTTGTGCGCCACCAAGACAGCATCGGAGGTCTCGACGACAACCACAATATCGACCCCCACACGCGCCACAAATCGATGGTCTGCGTGCACGTAGCTATTCGTGGCCTCCTGCAGCAGTACATCGCCACGACGTGCGTTTCCGTTTGTATCTTGCGGTTGCACCTGCCAGACGGCCGACCAGGCACCGACATCACTCCATCCGGCATCCAGCGGCACCACCACGGCCTGGGTGGTCTTCTCCATGACCGCGTAATCGATGGAATCCGATGGGCTGGCAGAGAAAGCCTCTTTGTCGAGGCGGACGAAGTCGAGGTCTCTCTTCGCTCTCGTGTAGGCGTCCTCACAGGCCTTGAGCATGGCCGAGTTGAGCCGACCCAACTGCTCCAAGTAGACGGACGCCTTGAACATGAACGTGCCGCTATTCCAGTAGTAGCTGCCATCGGTGAGGTACTGCTGCGCGGTGGCCAGGTCCGGCTTCTCAACAAACGCCTCCACCGTCATGGCAGACGATGCCAGCGGCGGGTTCCCAGTTTCTGGTTTGGACCTGCCGCCTTGGCTTTCGCGCCCACCGCCAATGGGTGCCCTGGCCTTGACATAGCCGTAACCCGTCTCGGCGTGCGTGGGCACGCTGCCGAAGGTCACCATGGCGCCCCCTGCGGCAGCACGCTCACCGACACGCACCGCCTCCTCAAAAGACGCCAAGTTCTGAAATACATGATCTGAAGGCAACACATAGAGCACTTGATCGGAAGAGTCAATAGAGTGGTCGCGAACGGCACCCTTGGTGGCGCCGGCGTTTTTCTCGGCCGGGCCACCGAGATCGACTGCCGCGAGGGCGGCGACTGCAATGGCCGGCGCGGTATTGCGTGCAATGGGCTCCAGAATAAGGGCCTTGGGCTGCACGCCCATCTGCAGGCACTGGTCCGCCACCAAAAAACGATGGTCATCGTTCGCCACCACAATGGGTTCTAGCGGCTTCACGAGGTTGGAGAGCCTTGTCAGGGTGAGTTGAAACAGAGTCTGCTCAGAGGTGAGCCCCAGAAACTGCTTCGGGCGCAAGGCCCGCGACAAGTGCCTGAGCCGAGAGCCTGAGCCACCAGAGAGAATTTCGGGGATCATTACCTAGTCCTAAAGTTTTTTGTAGATGGCGGGCGGGCGAC
>DAIPXU010000211.1:0-1825 GCA_036783055.1 Burkholderiaceae bacterium
GGTCATTGACTCCACAATTCAGCTCAACTCCGGCGTCTGTCCATATAAGCTGCTCCGATTGATGGCACCATCGCGAGCGGCAAATGTCTGCATCTGACCATCCACGGTTCGTCCCAGGGCCTCGGCCAGTGCTTGCGAGGGGTCCCTTGCGAACTATGCGCCCCTGTCGCTTCCCCTTAGGACCTTGATGACGTGCCATCCCGCGCCGGCAAAAAGTGTCTCGAGCTCGTCGATGACCTTGCCATTGCCTCGGACTGGGCCATCGAGCCGCTGAAGATTGCAATTGCCCACCCATATAAGATTGTCGAGTCCCTCTCGGGCGGCCATGGTCAGTGCACTCATGCTCTCGGGCTCGTCCATTTCCCCGTCACCAAAGACACCCCAGACCCTTCGGTCGGAATTCTCGGCAAGGCCGCGATGGGCTTGGTAACGCATGAACCGTGCCTGATAGATCGACTGCAAGGGCCCAAGGCCCATTGACGCCGTGGGGAACTGCCAGAAATCGGGCATGAGATGCGGATGCGGATAGCTCGAGAGGCCTCGAGCGCCCGATGGAAGATCGCCTTTTGCCACGGCCCAGCGCGCCTGCAGCTCTCGCCGGTAGTGCATCAGATCATGCTCGCTCAGGCGCCCCTCAAGAAAAGCGCGGGCATAGACCCCGGGGGCGCTGTGGGCCTGCATAAAGACCAAATCACCCTCTCGACCGGCTCTCCAGAAGTGATTGAATCCCACCTCGAATAGATCGGCTGCACTGGCATAGCTCGCAATGTGGCCGCCCAAGTCCCCACTGATTCGATTGGCCCGGACCACCATGGCCAGCGCATTCCATCGCATCCACGCCGAGAGCCGCTCTTCAAGATGGGCATCGCCCGGGAATCGAGGCTGCTCCTCCACCGAGACGGTGTTTACATAAGCAGTTCTCGCCTCGGGCGTCCAATGAATTCGGTTCTGTCGCGCCAGACCGTGGAGCTCATTGAGGATGAAGCGTACGCGCTCGGCCCCCTGGTTGTGTATTAGGGCTTCGAAGGCCTCCCGCCACTCTTGGGTCTCTTGAAGGTCGATGTCGTTTTTCATTAATCGAAGCGTCACTTCTTCTCAAACGCACCCCTGAGACTATCGGCTGCGGCGCGCATTCGGTCCTCCAAGCTCTCGCAGTCGGCGATCAAGGTCACCTTCCCATCACGGAACAAAATGGGGTTGGTCTCGTATTGAAAATCTGGATAGCGGGTATTGGCAATCAGACGCACCCGCTCATCGGGCATAAGTTCCAAAACAGCCTTGTTCTGCTGAAACTCTGCCGTCTTGCCACTGGGGGTGGCCTTCGCCATAAACGCGGTGCTGGCATAGGGGCAGTCGTTTTGGAGCGTGATTTCAACCCGACCCAACTCTGGGGGAGCAAGAACCTGCGAGATAGGGCTTGCGAGTTCGCCGGGACTGGGCACCTCGATGAGTCGGGTGAGTTTGAAAGTAAGGTAGACCGCCAGAATCGTCACCGACACGGCGACAAAAGCAATGACTGCCGTGCGAATCAGATCGCGTCGACCAAAGGCCTTGGGGGTTGATTCGGCCAAGGCCGCCTTCAATTCGGGGTCTTCCGAGTCGTTCCAATCGTCAAACGCATCCGAGGGCTGTGCCGATGAGGGCCCCGGCTCTTTGCGGCCACCCAATTGGCGCTCCTTCGCAATCTGATCTGCTGTCCGCCCCCGAACCATCATTCACACTCCTCTCGAGCGATTCACGCGCGCCAATGCAAGGCCGTTTATACAGAAGTTTGGCTTATGCTGATAATTCTACGAAAACAAAGTGAACGACAACACGGTGCTTG
>DAIPXU010000212.1:0-1817 GCA_036783055.1 Burkholderiaceae bacterium
AATGGCGCCCGCACTGCGCAAGGTCTACGACCAGATGCCCGAGCCACGCTGGGTTCTCTCAATGGGGTCCTGCGCCAACGGCGGCGGCTATTACCACTACTCCTATTCGGTAGTTCGTGGCTGCGACCGTATCGTTCCTGTCGATGTCTATGTGCCGGGTTGCCCCCCCACTGCCGAGGCACTTCTCTACGGGATTATTCAGTTGCAGCAGAAGATCAAACGCACGCATACGATTGCAAGGGATTAGCGATGGCCGAGAGCACGCCCGCCCCATCGGATTCGTCCCTCCTTGAGCCAGAGTTGCCTGTCACTCGGTTGACTCCGCTCAGAGTGAGTCTAGAGGCGGCGCTATCGGGCATGTCTTGTCAGATCGTCGAGGCTCTCGACGAACTTACCGTGACTGTCCCAGCGACTCTCTACAAAGAAGTGGCGCAACGCCTTCGGGATACCCTTGGACTTGGGTTCGATACGCTCATCGACCTTTGTGGGATGGATTACCAAGCCTATAAAGACCTCCCCCGGTCGGGGCCAAGATTCGCAGTGGTCTGCCACCTTCTGTCGGTGACACAAAACCACCGGCTTCGCCTAAGAGTTTTTTGTCCCACCGATGACTTCCCCAGTGTCGAGAGCCTCACCGATGTCTGGCCCGCTGCAAACTGGTACGAGCGGGAAGCTTTTGACCTTTTCGGGATCATGTTCGAGGGCCACAATGACCTTCGCCGCATTCTCACCGACTACGGATTCATTGGGCATCCTTTCCGGAAGGACTTCCCAGTCTCTGGTCATGTCGAGATGCGTTACGACCCAGAGCAGCGACGGGTGATTTATCAGCCGGTCACCATCGACCCCAGGGAAATCACCCCGCGTGTTGTCCGAGAGGATAACTATGGCCGAGCTTAAGAACTACACCCTTAACTTTGGTCCCCAACATCCCGCCGCCCACGGCGTGCTTCGGCTTGTGCTGGAGCTCGACGGCGAGGTGGTTCAGCGAGCCGACCCTCACATAGGCCTTCTCCACAGGGGCACAGAGAAGCTCGCGGAGTCAAAGACATTTCTTCAGTCCGTTCCTTACATGGACAGACTCGATTACGTCTCCATGATGTGCAACGAGCATGCCTATGTCATGGCCATCGAGAAGCTGCTGGGTGTGGCCCCACCGGAGCGCGCCCAGTACATCCGTGTGATGTTCGATGAGATCACCCGCATCCTGAACCATTTGTTGTGGATTGGTGCCCACGGGCTTGATGTGGGCGCCATGGCGGGCTTCCTCTATGCGTTCAGGGAGCGGGAGGACCTCATGGATTGCTACGAGGCGGTCTCGGGTGCCCGTATGCATGCGGCCTACTATCGACCCGGTGGTGTCTATCGCGACCTACCCGACCGAATGCCTCAGTACGAGGAGAACCGCCTGCGCAGCAAGTCGCAGGTTCGCCGGCTGAACGAGAACCGTGAGGGCAGCCTGCTCGACTTCATCGACGATTTCACCAAGCGTTTCCCATCCTGTGTCGACGAGTACGAGACGCTCCTGACCGACAACCGAATTTGGAAGCAACGCCTGGTTGGAATTGGCGTGGTGCCCCCGGAGCGCGCGAAGGCACTCGGCTTTACTGGCCCCATGCTGCGTGGCTCTGGCGTTGCCTGGGACCTTCGTAAGACCCAGCCCTATGAGGTCTACGACAGAATGGATTTTGACGTTCCGATCGGGCGAGAGGGCGATAGCTACGATCGCTATCTTGTTCGAATGGCCGAAATGCGTGAGAGCAATCGCATTATTGAGCAGCGTGTCCGCTGGCTCCGCGCCAATCCCGGCCCGGTCA
>DAIPXU010000213.1:0-1811 GCA_036783055.1 Burkholderiaceae bacterium
CAACTGGGGCCGTGATCTGCCCGAACCCAACCTGTCTGCAGACCTTCGAAATGTAGTGGCAGGCGATCCGTCTCCTGATGGTCGAGGACAAATTGCCATTCAGCGTGGCATTGAGGTGGGCCATGTGTTTTATCTTGGAACGAAGTATTCGGAAGCCATGCGCGCCACCTTCCTTGACGAATCTGGCCGACCGGCCGTGATGGAGATGGGATGCTACGGAATCGGCGTCACCCGGGTGGTGGCGGCCGCCATCGAGCAAAACCACGATGAAAAGGGGATCGTCTGGCCGCTGTCGATTGCTCCTTTCGAAGTGGTTGTCTGTCTGCTCGGTGCTGGAAAATCCTCCCTTGTTCGGGAGGCCGGGGAGGCGATCTACGCGGAGCTTCTATCGGCCGGGCTTGATGTGATTTTGGATGACCGGGATGAGCGTCCCGGAGTGATGTTCGCAGACTGGGAACTGATTGGTGTGCCGATCCGAGTCACGGTTGGGGAGCGATCGCTCAAAGAGGGTCAGGTGGAATGGCTGCTTCGCCGTGGGATGCAGACCAAGACCTGTCGCCGAGAGGATCTTGTCCGGGAATTGCTTGAGGTTGTGCGGGGTGCCCGTCGGGACTCGGGACGCTAGCGTCGGCCGAATCCACCCATACCCGGCAGGCTTCGCATGCCACCCAGGCCACCCATGCCACCCATTGCGCGCATCATCTTGGCCAGGCCGCCCTTCTGCATTTTTTTCATCATGTCTTGCATCTGCTCGAACTGATTGAGAAGTCGGTTGACCTCTTGAACGCTGACCCCAGCACCGGTTGCAATTCGTCGTTTTCGACTCGCCTTAATCAAGTCTGGCTGTCGGCGCTCCGAGGGGGTCATCGAGTTGATGATGCCGTCCATTCGCGAGACCGAGCGATCGGCTGCGCCCAGGTCGGCTGATTTGGCGGCCTGTTGCATCTGGCTGGGGAGTTTGTCGAGCAGCGAAGAGAGCCCGCCCATGGACTTCATCTGACCAATTTGAAGTTGGAAGTCCGTGAGATCGAATTTGGCACCCGACTTGAGTTTGGCCGCCATCTTCTGGGCCGAGGCGACATCGATCGCCTTTTGGGCCTGCTCCACGAGTGCGAGCACATCGCCCATCCCGAGGATTCGTTGGGCGAACCGGTCCGGATCGAAGGCTTCAAGTCCATCGAGTTTCTCGGCAGTTCCCACGAAGCGAACGGGGCATCCAGTGACGGATTGGGCCGAGAGGATTGCGCCGCCGCGAGAGTCACCATCGACTTTGGTAACAATCAGCCCGGTCAGGGCAATGGTCTCTTTGAAACTCTGCGCAGTCCGCACGGCGTCCTGGCCCTGCATGGCATCGATTGTCAGAAGGGTCTCGACCGGTTTAAGTGAGCGATGCAGGCCTGCGATCTCTTCCATCATCTCGGTGTCAATCGCCAATCGGCCTGCCGTATCGACCAAGAGCACATCGTGGAAATGTCGCTTGGCCCAGTCGAGCGCGGCCGCCGCAATGGCCACTGGCCGCTCGCCCACCTGGCTCGGGAAGAATTCGGCACCCGCCTGCGCGCTCACCAGCCGAAGTTGTTCGATGGCGGCCGGGCGATAGACGTCGCACGAGACCGTCAGAACCTTCTTTTTATGTCTCTCCACCAGCCATTTCGCTAGTTTGCCCACGGAGGTGGTCTTTCCCGCGCCTTGAAGACCTGCCATGAGGACGATTGCGGGCGGTTGGCTTGCCAGGTTGAGTCCGGTCGGGCCTGGGCTGCCGCCCACCCCGCCTGTCATCAAAGAGACGAGTTCCTGATGGACGATGCCAA
>DAIPXU010000214.1:0-1746 GCA_036783055.1 Burkholderiaceae bacterium
CGTGGCCGTGGCAACCTGCCGCAACAACGCCCGATGGTTAAGGGTCGATGCCCAGGTGTTGTTGGGCGACTGGTGGGGGCCGATTGCTACGAATGGCGATGGCTCCCAGCCCGTTGCGCGGCGCACGCATGCCCCAAGCGCGCAGAACGGGCACGATGCGAGCGCTTGGACCGGTGCGAAAGGCTCCGATGTGGCGGATCACAAGTTGTTTGACCTGGTCGTAAGCAACCCTCCCTATGTCCGTCCCGATGACCCCCACCTGCAGGTGGGCGACCTTCGGTTTGAGCCGGCCCAGGCCCTGGTGGGACATGCCCCCACTGCCGATGGCCTGGCGGACTACCGACGAATTCTCTTGGGGGTGCCTGCCCACCTGGCCCCCGGCGGTATGCTTTTGCTCGAGCACGGCCACGACCAACAGCCAGATGTGTTGGCCTTGGTGAGGCAGGCTGGCCTTGTGGATGCCCAAGGCCTTGATGACCTCTCGAATCGACCCAGGGCAGTGCGGGCATTTGCGCCCCTGCCGGGGCACTATGATTGAGTCTTTCACCCCATCAACGCTTTACTCTCAAACTCGATAGAAGGACAGGACAGCCATGGATGCCAAGGCATTTGTTGAGAAGACCGTCAGCGACAACCCAGTGGTGCTCTTCATGAAGGGCTCGGCCCAGTTCCCCCAGTGTGGCTTCTCGGGCAAGGCCATTCAGATTCTCAAGAGCTGTGGTGTCACCCAGGTGGCCACAGTCAATGTGCTTGAAGATGAGTCGGTGCGTCAGGCCGTGAAGGACCATGCCAACTGGCCCACCATTCCCCAGCTCTATGTGAAGGGTGAGTTCATTGGGGGCAGCGACATCATGACCGAAATGCATGAGTCGGGCGAGCTTGAGACGCTTCTGAAGGACGCCGGCGTGGTTGGCTAAAAAGGAGTGGTGCCGACTATCTGACTCGAACAGATGACCTACCGCTTACAAGGCGGTTGCTCTACCAACTGAGCTAAGTCGGCGCGAACTGCGAACTCGATTTTCTACTATTTCACGCGGCGAAGCGCGGGGCGGCCACTGCCGCCACTTGATGGACCCGATGGGCCAGAGGGACCGGACGCTGAGCCAGTGCCGCCTGCCACAGGCCCAGAAGGCGGCCTGGGGTCATCGTCTTCTGAGGCTGCGGGAGACTCCACCGAGACATCTCTGAGCCCAATGGGCTCGGCCAGATCTTTGGCCACCTCGAAGGCCATTCCGTGGCCTGTCTCTTTGGCATAGATGGCGGTCACGCGATCGATTGGGACCCAGATTTCCTCGGCCACGCCCGAGAATCGGGCGGTAAAACTCACCTCGGTATTGCTCATCTGCAGCCGATGGGTCGCGAGTGCGCTGACATTGAGAACGATTTCACCATTGCGAACATGGGCCCGCGGCACACGGGTGGTCTCATTAACCGCCACCGCCAAATAAGGCGTGTAGCCATTGTCTGTGCACCACTCATAAATGGCGCGCACGAGATAAGGCTTGGTGGAGGTGGGCTCGGTCATGGGCACTCGCTTATCGACGCATCACCTTCTCAGACGGCGTGAGTGCCTCGAAGAAGGCCGGGCGGGCGAAGATTCGCTCGGCGTACTTCAATACAGGGGCCGCAGCCTTGGTCAATTCAATGCCGTAGTGGTCCAGGCGCCAAAGCAAGGGCGCCAAGGCGACAGCGATCATAGAGAATTCCTCACCCAGCATGAACTTCGACTTTGTCACCACAGGCGCG
>DAIPXU010000215.1:0-1720 GCA_036783055.1 Burkholderiaceae bacterium
AGACGGCCAGGTCTGCAACCAAAATGTGCTGCCCGATGGCGGTTGAGGGCGAGATGTAGACAAGACTGCTGGGCAATGTATCGGGCGGACGGACAAAGGACCTGGCCCGGGCCTCTGAGAGAAGGTCCTGGTCGGCCGCACGAATGGTCATGGATTGCCCGGTGAGACTCAGTAGCGACTGCGCCTTGAGCCAGTGGGCCAGTCTGGATTTGGGTTCAATTGTGGCCGCCTGTCGGGCCTGCTCCGCAACTTGTTGGGCATCGCCTTCCGCGGCGAGTTTCACCGCCTGTTCAAGGTATGGGTCGGGTGAGCGGGCCAGAGACACAGAGGTGGCGCAGTAAAGCGCTGCAATCAGTGCCCCCTTGTATAGCCGACCTAGTTTTGCTCCGCTTGAATTTTCCATGACCCACCCTCTGAGACCCAAATCTGTGTCTTGCGACTTCTCACCTTCAGACTTCCCGACTCGTAGCGTTGATCGAATCGGACCTCTGCGGTGGAGTCGGACTTTCTCGTAACTGAAATATTAGATAGTTCTAAGACGATTTGCTTCTTTCCGACGATTCGAGGCTTTCTGAACTCCAGCCATGACTTGAGCGTGGGATGCGATGGAATGCTAAAGCCTGCGCTGTAGAAACTGGCGTAGCGATCGAAGTCCTTGTTCTCCCATGCCTTGCCCCATGCGCGAAGAAGCGGCTCAATGGATTTACCCTCTTTGTCAGCAGAGGCCTTGGCCAAAGCGGTTGCGCGCGCACGGGCCGCGGCCTCCTCTCGTGCCAGTGCTTCCTTGCGAGCGGCCTCGGCTGCGGCCAATGCGGCCCGACCCTCATCCACGGCGCGCTTGACAGTGTTTGGATCGAGGTTTGCAGAGGCGAGGCTTGCCTCTTTGCGGGGAGCAGACTTGCCAATTGCCTTGGAATAGTTCTCAGCGAACTGTTGGTTTGCGACCTCACGAAGATTCTTGAAGGCGGCTGCGGACTGGGGGTTGGCCAGCAAGGCGGACTCGAGTGTGCGACGGGAGGATTCCAGGTCGCCTAGCGCAGCAAGGAACACCGCAAGGTCATTGGCGGCTTGGAGATCGTCGGGTGCAGATTTCACTCGATTCTCAAGGACTGCTCTGGCTTCGTTGAGCTTGCCTTGTCGGGATAAGGAGAGCACTTCTGTTCCGACTGCAGTGGATGCAACTGCGGTGGAGGCGAGGACCCCTGCATTGGGCAGGGCCAACAGCAAAACCAAATGGGCAGGAATGGAGATGCGCAAGGCAGTCTTCATAAGTTCACCTGAATGTTAACACTTGCTAGGACAGAAACGCTTTGCCGATGCCGATTGCACCCGTTAGCAGAAGCACCACCCCGAGGACCCGAAAGAAGGTGGGGGTCTCGGCTTTGACCAATTGGGAATGAAGTCGATCCCCGGCCAGGTGGCCAATCAGCGCGCAGGGGAAGAGCCAGACCTGATGCTCGAGCTGGAGATCGCCCCCGGCCACCAAGAAGGAGACCATTTTGATTACAACCAAAATGAACCAGAGGACAAATAGCGTGTTTCTGAGTTGATGTTTTGCGACGTGGTTGGCGAAGACTGGAATGATGAGTGGGGCGCCAGTAAGGGATGCACCACTCACATAGCCCCCAGTGGCGAGGAGCAGTCGATCCACCCAGGGGCTCTTGCTTTGGATGGGCCGATTCAAGATGTAGCCCACCGCGTAGGCAGAGATGATGCAGAA
>DAIPXU010000216.1:0-1688 GCA_036783055.1 Burkholderiaceae bacterium
CCTCGGCCTCGTAGTCCGCGACCAACTGGCGGCTGATGGCGCCGACCTGGAAGTTGGACTGCCCGATCTCGCGCACCGGCGTGACCTCGGCGGCGGTGCCGGTCAGGAACACCTCATCCGCCTTGGCCAGTTCCTCCGGCATGACGCGGGCGCCTTTCCTGCTGCAGATGGCGCTGTATCTCGATGTGGTCCTGGGGATGGTCTGCCACCTGCTGTCGTGGACGGCGTGGACCTGTGTGATCTCGGCCTTCTTCACCGGGGCGCTGGCTGAGGTGGAGGGGCCTCACGAGATGCAGATCGGCGGGCGCGGCGAATAGCGACAAAAAGAAGCCCTGCGATGGCAGGCACTGCAACGGCCGAGACAAGGTCTGTGGAGACATCAAAGCCAATCGCCCCTAAGCCCTTGGTCATGTATCCGAGAAGCCCAACGGCGTAATAGGTCAAGACCACCAATGAGAGGCCTTCGACCGTCTGCTGCAGTTTGAGTTGGAGCTTTGCCCGACGGTCCATGCTTGCGAGCAGGGCCTGGTTCTGGCGTTCGTTCACAAACTCGATTCGTGTGCGAAGGATCTGAGTGGTTCGCGAGACGCGATCGGAGAGTGCCTGGAGTCTGTGCTGGGTCCATCGGCAGGTTCGCATGGCCGGCTCGAAACGCCGCTCCATGAACTCGCCCATGGTCTGAACGCCCGGCACGGTGGTCTCGCGCAACTCGCTCAGGGAGCGACGGACAAGCTCGGTGTAGGCCTCACTGGCAGTGAATCGCATGCCATGGGTGCTGATCCACTCCTCGACTCGGGAGGCAATGCCGGTGACATCACGCAGAAGGTTCTCGTCGGTGACGAGGTCGGGCGAATCCGAGTGGGTGGTGGACCGGCTGATTCTCTCCACCAACGCAGACAATTCGGCCTCTGCCTGCCGAAGTGGCTCCGAGAGACCTTTTGCACGGGGCAGTCCGAGCATGGCCATCATTCGATAGGTGTCCATGTCAATCAGCCGTTGAACCACCCGGCCGGCCTGTCGTGAGCCCATGGATTGGTGGTGAACCAAGAAGTTGATGAAGCCCGCCTCATCGAGCTGAAAGTCTGTCCAGACTTGGGCCCGTTGATTGCCCAAGACGGTCGATCCGATCACCGTGTTGTTCTCAAATCGCGGCGCATGCTGCGCAACATCGTCGGTTAGAGGGGCGCTTCGAATCAATATGTTGATGGCCGAGATTCTCTCGCCGATGGTGGGATTGAGCGACTCGATTCCGAGTTCCGCCAGACGGCCCAAGACCCGTTCAAGCGCAGTGGTGCGGCATTGCGAGAAGGTCTGCTCGGCGGAGAAGTTGGCCTGCGCATAGACGGTAATCGCGACGAACTCTCCGTGGAGTTCCCATTTCAAGAGAAGCCGACTGGGCGGGGGTGAGAGTTCCAGTATCCGCACCGATTGCCCGTGGACAGGATGGATATTGGCCTTGAGTGCGAGACTCAGGCGGTTGACCCAGTCCATTAATGCACGCCGCTGGTCACTGTCACCAATGAGCAATGACTGGCTGTAAATGAGCTCGTTGGGCCAGAGGGCGATGGGCGGGCGGGCGTGGCGAACCGTGACACTCGGCGTGCTGGCGTGGCTGCTGCTCGGCCCGGCCGGGCGCGCGCCGGGCCTGCTGCCCGGCTACGCCAACGTCGCCGCCTGGGACACCGTGC
>DAIPXU010000217.1:0-1630 GCA_036783055.1 Burkholderiaceae bacterium
CGGCGAAGCACAACGCCCGAACCACCACACAATCGAGCCCCGCAGCACGCGCTGACTTGAGGCCATTGGGAGAGTCCTCAACGGCCAGACACTGCGTGGCCGAGAGCCCCAGCCGATCGATCGCTAATTGATATGCCTCCGGATCCGGTTTTTTCCGGCTGACATCCTCTCCACAAACAGCAAGCGCAGGGGGGCGGGTGACATTTCGAGACAGACAGCCTGCCCACAATGCGTTCCAATTAGAAGCGCTTGTGGTGGTGACCACCGCCCATTCCATCCCCGATGCCAAGGCAGATTCAATAACCCGCACCACACCAGGCCGAGGCTCAATGCCCCCCGCAGCCAAACGCCTGGCATAAAGATCATTCTTAAGTCGGTGCGCCTGCGAGAGAGACAGATGCCCGCTGCTTGATTCTGCCCAACTGCCCTGTCCAATGGAACGCGCGTAATGGTGCATGCGCTCCAGGCCGCCTGTCACTTGCAAGAGCCGCCCATAGTCGGTGTGAGACCACTCCCAGTCGATACCAAGTTCACGAAACGACTGGTTAAAGCAAGGCAGGTGGCCATCGCCCTCGGTCTCGGCCAGGGTTCCATCCACATCAAAAAGCAGGGCCCGATAGCGCTCCGGATTAATCCAAAACCCGGTTGATTCCCCCATGTCTTGCCTCAGCGCTGCCGTTGCAAAAACGGAAACCCTCGCGCCATCAATGAACCACTGGACGCAGTTCGCCCTTGCTGTAGCGGGTGGCGAGTGCATCCAGGGGGATGGGCCGCAACTTAGAAGCCTGCCCGGCAGACCCAAAGGCCTCGAAGCGCGCCTTGCAGATGCCCTTGGCCGCCGCAGTGGCCACCTTGAAGAATGCCCTTGGATCGAACTCATCGGGCTTCTCGGACATGAGCTTTCTCATTGCGCCGGTCATCGCAAGCCGAATATCGGTGTCGATATTGACCTTGCGCACGCCATTTCGTATCCCCTCGACAATCTCCTCGACCGGCACGCCATATGTCTCCTTGATCTCGCCACCATGAGAACGGATGACCTCAAGCCACTCTTGGGGAACGCTTGATGAACCATGCATGACAAGGTGGGTATTGGGAATGCAGGCGTGAATCTGGCGAATTCTCTCAATGGCGAGAATATCGCCCGTGGGCGGACGACTGAACTTGTAGGCGCCGTGGCTTGTCCCAATGGCGATTGCCAGAGCATCGACCCCCGTGGCCTTCACAAACTCTGCCGCCTCATCGGGGTCGGTAAGGAGTTGCGAGTGATCGAGCACGCCCTCAGCCCCCACGCCATCCTCCTCACCAGCGGTGCCTGTCTCCAAGGAGCCCAGGCAGCCCAGTTCGCCCTCGACCGAGACACCCACGGCGTGGGCCATCTCGACAACACGCGCTGTGACGGCGACGTTGTAGTCGTAAGGGGCCGGTGTCTTCATGTCTTCCAAGAGAGAACCATCCATCATTACGCTGGAGAAGCCGCTGCGAATCGACGCCTGACAGACCGCAGGAGATGATCCGTGGTCTTGATGCATGCACACGGGAATGTGCGGATACTGCTCAATGGCTGCATCGACCTGCCGACGAAGAAAAGGCTCACCGGCATACTTTCGCGCGCCCGCCGAAGCTTGAA
>DAIPXU010000218.1:0-1557 GCA_036783055.1 Burkholderiaceae bacterium
CCTCCACATCCTTAAAATCACCAATGTCCGGTACCCTCAACTCCATCGTCGCCATGCTGATTCCCCTTAGACCAGAGCCGGGTTGGGACGGTCGGTCCGAATGCCAAGGCTCTTAATGGCTTCGTCCACCTGCTTGGGCTTGATCTTGCCGTCTTGCATCAGCCCGTTGAGCGCTGCAATGGCCACGTAGCGGCGATCCACCTCAAAGAATTCCCTCAGCTTTGCCCTCGTATCCGAGCGACCGAAGCCATCGGTGCCGAGCACCGTATACCGACGGCCCTCGGGAATAAACGGGCGAATCTGATCAGCAAAAGTCTTCATATAGTCGGTCGCTGCAACCACCGGCCCCTCGTGCCCCTCGAGTTGCTGGGCCACAAACGACTTGCGGGGCGTTGCAGTGGGATTCAAAAGGTTGAAGCGCTGCGCATCGAGACCCTCGCGGCGAAGTTCATTGAAGCTTGGGCAACTCCAGACATCGCTGGCAATGCCGAACTGCTCTGCAAGAATCCGGGCGCCCGCCTGCACCTCGCGAAGAATGGTGCCGCTACCGAGCAACTGCACCCGAAGCTTTGCCTTCGCATCACCCACCTGTTCAAGCAGGTACATGCCTTTGAGAATCTCCGCCTCGGTACCGGGACGCAGCCCCGGGTGGGCATAGTTCTCATTCATGAGAGTGATGTAGAAGAAGACATCCTCCTGGCTCTCCACCATGCGCTTGAGGCCGCTGTGCAGAATCACGGCCACCTCATGCGAATAGGTGGGATCGTAGGAGACGCAGTTCGGTATTGCCGAGGCAAAGATCTGGCTGTGCCCATCTTCATGCTGAAGGCCCTCGCCATTGAGGGTGGTGCGCCCAGCGGTACCACCCAGCAAGAAGCCTCGCGCGCGCATGTCGCCGGCTGCCCAGGCCAAGTCGCCCACGCGCTGAAGACCAAACATGGAGTAGTAAATGAAGAACGGAATCATGATGCGGTTGTTTGTCGAATACGACGTGGCCGCTGCGATCCATGAACTCATGCCGCCGGCCTCGTTGATTCCCTCTTGGAGGATCTGGCCCTTGATGTCCTCTCGGTAGTACATCACCTGGTCACGGTCGACCGGCTCGTACTTCTGGCCCTCAATCGAGTAGATGCCAATCTGACGGAAAAGCCCTTCCATTCCAAAGGTGCGGGCCTCGTCGACCAGGATGGGAACCACACGAGGCCCCAGGGCCTTGTCGCGCAGCAGTTGTGTGAGGCAACGTACATAGGCCTGGGTGGTGGAGATTTCCCGACCTTCTGGTGTGGCCTCGAGGGCCGCATGGAAAACATCGAGGTCAGGCACAGAGAGCTTTTCTTCGGCCTTGGTTCTTCGTGCTGGCAAGCAGCCCCCCAGGGCCTTGCGCCGCTCCATCATGTATTGCATTTCCGGGGCGCTCTCGGGCGGGCGCAGGAAGGGGACCGAGGGCAGTTGCTCATCGGAGATCGGGATGCCGAAGCGATCGCGGAACTCCCGAATGGATTGGTCACAAGAGAGGATGCGAATGAAGCCATGCGGTTAATTGAGGATGGCAAAGAG
>DAIPXU010000219.1:0-1501 GCA_036783055.1 Burkholderiaceae bacterium
CGAGGCTTCACCTTTTCAGACGTCGTGAGTGCCGCGATGATGGCCGGGCGAGCGAAGATTCGCTCGGCTTACTTCAATACAGGGGCCGCGGCCTTGGGCAGTTCAATGCCGTAGTGGTCCAAGCGCCAAAGCAAGGGCGCCAAGGCGACATCGATCATGGAGAATTCCTCACCCAGCATGAACTTCGACTTTGTCACCACAGGCGCGAGTTGCGAGAGTCGGTCGCGAACAATGCCACGCGCCTTTTCTATCTTTTTGGCGTCTTGTCTCTCGAGGGTCTCGATGTGCAAGAAGACCTCACGCTCAAAGTTGAGCAGCAACAGGCGAGCGCGGGCCCGTTGGACGGGATCGGCCGGCATGAGTTGTGGGTGCGGGAAGCGCTCGTCGATGTACTCATTGATGATGTTGGACTCATAAAGAATGAGGTCGCGCTCAACCAGAATAGGCACCTGGCCGTAGGGGTTCATCACATTGATGTCTTCGGGTTTATTGAAGAGATCGACATCGCGAATCTCGAAGTCCATGCCCTTCTCGAAGAGAACGAATCGGCAACGCTGACTAAAAGGGCAGGTGGTGCCGGAATAGAGAACCATCATTTGAGTCTTCTCCTAAAAAATTTGGGCAGACCCTCTTGCCGAGGGCCCGCCCCTAAACATGCCGGCCGATCCAATAAGGCCTCGGCTAACGCGTCTTTCTACTTCACATCCCGCCAGTAGGCCGCATTGAGGCGCCATGCAAAGACCATGAAGAGCGCCAGGAAGATGAGGACCCAGACGCCAACCTGTTTGCGGGTCTGGGCCACAGGGTCTGCCACCCAGGCAAGAAAGGCGGTGAGATCGGCCACCAAGTTGTCGTACTCAGCGGTATTGAGACTGCCGGGCTTCTCATTGACGAAGCGACTGAAGACCTCGGACTCCTGGCCATGGCTGGAGACCTTCTTGAACTCGGCACGGTTCTGGCCCTGCAACTCCCAGAGCACATGGGGCATGCCCACTGCGGGGTACACCGTGTTGTTCCAGCCCGTGGGGCGACTGGGGTCGAGGTAGTAGCCGCGCAGATAGGTGTAGATCCAGTCGGCACCAGAGCCCTCGCGCGAGGACCGCGAACGGGCTGTCAACGATAGATCGGGCGGTGTCTTACCGAACCACTCTTTGGAATCTTTGAGTGGGATGGTCGAAAGGATTGGGTCACCAAACTTGGCCTGCGTGAGGATGAGATTGGACTTGATCTGCTCCTCGGTCAGGCCGATATCGCGCAGCTTGTTGTAGCGAACCTGAGAGATGCCATGGCAGCCCAGGCAGTAATTCATGTAGATCTTGGCCCCGTTTTGGAGCGCGGCCACGTCGGTGAGTTTGCCCTCGGGGAAGCGAGCGAGGGCCACGGCAGGCCCAGCCGCCTGAAGGGCGGGCGCGGCACCAAGTCCCAAAACCATTGCGGCCGATGCGATCAGGGTGCGGAGTCTTTGCATTGCGTTCTTGAACAATCTCTTTACTGTGTTGTC